>JAFUNW010000032.1 GCA_017472905.1 Bacteroidaceae bacterium | reverse complement strand
TCGTCTGCCAACTTATATTCGTTGTAGGGCTTGTAGCAAACGCTTTGAGTCTTTTCTACCACCATCATTGTTTGCGGATCAAACCTCTTTTCCATTTCTTCGGTTTGAGTCGCGTTAAAACCGACATACTTCAACGGATGATGCGTCACGCTTATCTTCCCTTGCTCTTCCATTTGCTTTACATCACGAAAAACAGCTTTTCTGTTATTTCGTCCTGAAGCAGCTTGTAAACTGTATTGAGAGACCGGAGATGTACGAATAAACGATTTTTTTTGATATTTTACCCTTTGGCGAAACTCATCCTTCGCCATCTCCTTTCTCTCTTTGGCATTTACAACATTCCCTATCAGGATTTCACGAAATTTCTTCTTCAACTGCCTATCGGTATATTTTTTTATTTCTAATTTGTAGCAATACGCTCCTTTCACAACGAACCCACGCGAATTTCGAACTGAAGTCGAATAGGGCTTCGTAAAGTTTTTGGCCAACAAACTATTGGTCTTCGGATTGTATTGAAAAAGCTTGAAACAGTTTTTAGCCTCTTCCAACAGAACCTTTGCTTTGCTAGGGCCTATTGAAAGCAGCTCTTGTATAGCTGGAACTGACACATCAGGCATTCGACTATCTCCATAGGCACATTTTATGCACACAGCAAATCTCAACAACATTTGTGCCAAATCGGAGTCTTTACTCTCTTTTAGCAAAGCCATTGGGAGGTTTAAGTCTTTTCTGTCCGAATGAGTATGTGTCATATTTGCTGCTTTAAAATTTATATTGCAAAGTTAATGTTTGTTAATTAAATATCCAAGCATTGTGAAAAGATTTTTTAATTTAAACTTAAAATTCCTTATATTTTATTTGTTTATTTGGATAAAAAGTAGTATTTTTACAACGTCAAACGATAGGAAGACTGAATCGCAGGCTTAGGTACGGGATGAGATAGACTCAGGTACGGGATAAGGTAAGCTCAAGTACGGACTAAGGCATGCATAGTTCCGGGAAGAGGTGGCAAGCGAGGAAAATCCTCGTGCTATTTACCGAATGTCAAAAAAAAGACCGAGAAAGCCATCAAGTGGAAGCCAAAGAGGAAGTCGGAATGGAGTGAGGCGTTGTATTTTTTGTTAAACCTCAAATTTTAATGTTATGGCATTTTTTAAAGTCAGAAAAAAGAAGATGAACGGCTTGTATTATCCTGAAGCCGTAGTGGTAGGCAAACGAGTTACTACCAAACAATTGGCCAAAGCCTTGAGCGACCGTTGTACGGTGACGTTGGCCGACACATTGGCCGTCCTTTCCGAATTGGGCGGAATCATGTCTACGTACATGGCTCAAGGTCGAAGCGTATCGCTCGAAGGAGTGGGCTCTTTTCGCTATACCATCAACGCATCGAAACAAGGTGTTGAGACGGCAGAGGAAGTTTCAGCCAATCAGGTGAAGAGTGTACGCATTCGTTTTGTTCCGGAAATTACGCGCAACAGCGACAGCTCGGTTGCCACACGTTCAATGATGCCTACGGCAGTCGATTGGATTAAATGGGGCGAAGAAGAAAAAGTTGCGACCGAAGAGGACGGAACAACCGACAGCGGATCTGCCGGCGAGGAAGACGAAGGCAACTATCCGGTATAATCCGGAATGGGGAGTAAAAGGAATTAAGCCTACGTCTGCTTGGCGTAGGTTTACTCCCCTACCCTCTTTCCCGCTTTCGCCCATTAAACTTCGAGTAAGGAGGCCGGCAAGGAGGAAAAATCTCTTGATTCGCCCGGTGTGCAAAGCCCGGCCGTTTAGCTACAATGAAAAGCTTTTCGCAAGAAACTATCCACGAAAGAAAGCCTTAAACAAACTCTTTTATTGTGTAAGTCACCCCTATTTAGCGATTAATTCTTTAAAAAACACAATAAAAAGCGACAAGTCACTAAATTATGAGTATATTCGCAGCGATTTAAAAGTGATAGTCTAAACTACAAAAGAAATATGAAGAAAAGATTTTTGCCACTGTTGGTTGCAACGACATTTGGAATAAGTGTTTTTGCGCAAGAAGACCCGGTTTTGATGCGTATCAATGGAAAGGATATAACCCGTTCGGAGTTTGAGTATTCTTATAACAAGAACAATTCCGACCGTTCATTGGACAAGAAGTCTTTGGACGACTATGTTCAGCTATACATCAACTTCAAATTGAAAGTTGCCGCTGCCGAAGAGATGCGCCTGGACACTTTATCCTCGTTTAAGAACGAATTGAAAGGCTACCGCACCCAGCAAGCACGCGAATATTTTGTAGACACGGCTTTTATAGAAAGTGAAGCCAGAAAACAATATGAAATGGCCCAACGAAACATCGGCAGTGCCGGCTTGGTTCGTTCTACCCACATTTTGCTTCGAATCCCTCAGAATGCAGAACCCGCAGTGCAAGAGCAGATAAAAGTCCGTATGGACTCCATTTACAATGCTTTGCAAAACGGAGCCGACTTCGCTGAACTGGCACGCAAATATTCCGAAGATGCCGGTTCTGCCAAACAAGGCGGCGCATTGCCTTGGCTGTTTGCCAAACAGGTGTACCCCGAATTTGCCAAAGAGGTGTATGCCCTGCAAGTAAACGAAATGTCCAAACCTTTCTATTCACCTGTGGGAATACACATCGTAAAGCTGTTGGAGAAGAAGCAGTTGGAACCCTATGAAACCCAACGTGAATTGATTTATTCCTTTTTGGAACGACAAGGAATCCGTACGAAAGCCATCGAAGTAAAAAAAGATTCCTTATACAAGCAATATGGCGGCAAGATTAAGCGCGAAGACGTCCTTGCCCATGAAGACAGTCTGCTGGAAACGAAATACCCGGAATTTGCCCACTTAATGCAGGAATATTATGACGGCTTGTTGCTCTTCGAAGTCAGCAACCGTTGTGTTTGGGAGAAAGCGACTCTGGACGAAGAGGGATTGAAACGTTTCTTTAAGAAAAACAAAGCGAAATACACTTGGGATTCACCTCGCTACAAAGGTGCAGTCGTGCATTGTGCCAACGAGGACGTGGCAAAAACCGTAAAAAAAGCATTGAAGAAAATGCCTAGCGAACAATGGGGAGCCTATCTTCAAAAAGAGATAAACAAAGACACGCTGAAACTTGTCCGCATGGAAAAAGGATTGTTCAAAATAGGCGACAATGCTTGCGTGGACCATCATGCGTTCAAGCAGGGAGAATACAAAGCTTCGGGACAATATCCCTACCCGGCTCTTGTCGGCAAAATAGTAAAGAAGCCGGAAGACTACAAAGATGTGCGCGGACCGTTGACCGCAGACTATCAAAACGAACTGGAACAGCAATGGATAAACGAATTGCGTGCAAAATATAAGTTTGAGGTCTACGATGACGTATTGCACACGGTAAATAATCATTGATTGTTCCCAAGTGATAGAAGATGAGCTGTCGACTCGGATATATCGCATTGATTTTGTTGTTCGTTTCATGCCAACAACAAATCGACCATCAAGGTCGGACTCCATTGGTGGAGGTTGATGGCGTTTTCTTGTACAAAGAGGACGTTGAAAAGGCATTGCCGTCAAACACCTCCAAGGACGACAGCTTGTTGTTTGCAGAGCAGTATGTCAAGAATTGGATAGAAGACATCCTCCTATTCGACAATGCCGAACGCAACATACCGCAAGACGTAGACATAGAACAATTGATAGAGAATTATCGCCGTTCATTGATATTGCATACTTATCAGCAAAAACTGATTTCGCAGAAGTTTGAAGAAGAAATTACGGAAAACGAGATAGAGACATTCTATCAAGAGAATAAAGAGATGTTCCTCCTGGAGAAACCGCTGGTTAAAGGTTTGTTCATAAAAATACCGCTGAAATCTCCCAAAATCTCCAACGTACGCCAGTGGTATCGCTCCAAAGAGCAAGAAAGCATTGAGAAATTGGAAAAATACAGCTTGCAATACGCCGTAGATTATGATTATTTCTACAATCGCTGGACTCCGCTTGAAGACATCATAAACAAAATTCCGTTAAGCGTTTCTTCTCCGATGAATTATGTGTCCAAGAACCGCCAAATAGAGGTGTCGGACACCCTTTATCAATACTTTTTAAACATTGATGAGATGCTAGAATCCGGCCAGCATAAGCCATTGGACTTTGCCCGTTCTGAAATCAAAGGCATTTTGCTCAATGTCAAGCAAGTAGACTTTATGCTGCAAATTCGCAACAGCCTGTACAAGCAAGCGATTGAAAAAGATAAAATAACGTTTTATTATTAATATATAATAGAAAGATGAGATATTTGAAGACATTCCTATTGTCAACCTGTTTATTCATGAATTTAGGTCTGCATACCGTGTCAGCACAAGACAACGTGATTGACGAAGTGGTATGGGTCGTTGGTGACGAAGCCATTTTGAAATCGGAAGTAGAAGCCGAACGAATCAATGCACAATATACCGGAACAAGATTCGAGGGAGACCCCTATTGCGTGATACCCGAAGAACTTGCACTTCAAAAGTTGTTCCTCCACCAAGCCGCGATTGACAGTGTGGACGTGTCGGAATCGGACGTATCCCGCAGTGTTGAGATGCGAATCAATCAGCTGATAAGCCAAATTGGTTCAAAGGAAAAGATGGAAGAATATTACAACCAGTCAACAACCAAAATCCGGGAAGAATTGCGCGAGAAAGCCCGCGATGCATTGATTGTACAGCAGATGCAACAACGAATCATGCAAGACGTGAAAGTTACTCCGGCAGAAGTTCGCCGTTACTTCAAGAACCTTTCACCGGACAGCATCCCTTATATTCCCACACAGGTAGAGGTGCAGATATTGACCTTAGAACCCAGAATACCGGAAGAAGAGACAGAACGCATCAAAGCGCATTTGCGCGAATTTACGAAACGAATCAACTCCGGTGAAATGCAGTTCTCGACACTCGCACTACTCTATTCCGAAGACAAAGGTTCCGCAGTAAGAGGTGGTGAAACCGGATTTATGGGACGCGGCACAATGGTTACGGAATATGCAAATGTCGCCTTTAACCTGACCGACCCAAGCAAAGTGTCAAAGATAGTGGAAACCGAGTTTGGTTTTCACATCATTCAGTTGATAGAAAAACGGGGCGACCGCGTAAATACACGCCATATATTATTGAAGCCCCAAGTTGCAGAAGCGGACTTGATGGCCGCATTGAGCCGTTTGGACTCCATATCAAACGAGATTCGCTCTGAAAAGATTTCTTTCGAAAAAGCCGCAACAAGCTTTTCAAGCGATAAAGAAACGCGAATGAATAAAGGTTTGATGCCCAACCCCATGACTCGGACGTCAAAATTTGAAATGCAAGACTTGCCCCAGGAAGTGGCTCGTGCCGTAGACCGTCTGGAGATAGGAGAAATATCTCGTCCATTCACCATGATTGACACCAAAGGCAAAGAGATTTGTGCCATCGTCAAGCTGAAATCAAGAGTCAAAGGACACAAGGCAACCTTAACAGAAGATTTCCTGGCTATCAAGGACATTGTCTTGGAAAAGAAACAAATGGAGAAATTGGATAATTGGATTAGGGAGAAACAGAAAACCACATACATCCGCATCAACGAGAAGTGGAAGAATTGTGACTTCAAATATCCGGGATGGATACATTGATTTGCTAGAATATGCTGAAAAAAACTCTTAAAAAACAGGGGATAGGGCATAGAATTCTCTTTGTAGGATTTCTATGCCTGCTTGGTGTTTGTTTGGCAGCCAAAGCATTACCATCAGGAAAAGCCGAATTCACCCGGGAAGAACGAACAAAGCAAGAGCGCAGCCCCAAGAAGATGAAAGTGACGCTGCTTCACGCAGACCGCACGCTTCAGCGTGAAAACAACATCGGCGTTCAAGTCTTGGAAGGAAATGTAGAGTTTCTCTATGACAGTATATACATGAGTTGCGACACCGCATACAACTACAATGAGCGTAACTATTTTGAAGCATTTGGGAACGTAAAAATGAATCAAGGAGACACGCTCTTTCTTTACGGAGATTATCTTTTCTATGATGGGAATGAACGCTTGGTACAAGTTCGTGAGAATGTGCGCATGGAGAATCAGGAAGTCGTATTGTTGACCGACAGTTTGAATTACGACCGCAATGCAAATCTGGGTTACTATTTCGATGGCGGAACATTGATGGATTCAGTGAATGTATTGACTTCCGAATGGGGCGAATACAGTCCGGAAACGAAAATGTCGGTCTTTCATTTTGACGTAATACTTGAAAACCCAGAGTTTCGCCTGACTTCCGACACCTTGCGATACAGCACTGAAACGCGGATAGCCAACATTGTCGGTCCTTCTTATATTGAAAGTGATGGCAGCCACATTTATTCCGAATTGGGATATTACAACACCATAAACCGACAAGCGAATCTGCTGGACCGTTCCGTTTTGACCCATAAAAACCAAGAATTGACGGGCGACAGCATTTTCTATGACGAACAATCGAAATATGGCGAAGCTTTCGGTGATGTACAGATGAACGACACATTGAACAAAGTCATGCTAACCGGAGAATATTGCTATTCAAACGAGTTGACCGGCTATGCATTTGCAACGGAGCGTGCGGTTGCCATAGACTATTCTCAAGGAGACAGCCTCTACATGCACGGCGATTCCCTTAAATTAGTGACGTTCTTTATGGACACAGATTCCATGTATCGCGAGATGCAGGCATTTCACAAAGTCCGTTTCTATCGGAGCGATGTTCAAGGTGTATGCGACTCTTTGGTTTTCAGTTCGGCTGACTCTTGCCTGACCATGTACACCGACCCTATATTGTGGAACGCCGGACAACAATTGTTGGGAGAACGAATAAAAATCTATATGAACGACAGCACCATCGATTGGGCACACATCATAAATCAAGCTTTGACTGTAGAGAAGAAAGACTCGGTTCATTTCAATCAAGTTGCCGGCAAGGAAATGAAATTCTTTTTTAAGGACCAAGATATATACAAGGCTGAGGTCGTAGGAAATGTTCAATCCATATTCTATCCCGAAGACGAAGACAGCGTCATGATGGGAATGAACTTTATAGAAGCCAGCCGATTGAATCTCTATAGAAAAGACGGAAAAATGGAACGTATCGTTTTTATCAACCAACCTGTGGGCAAATTCACTCCCATGTTTCTTATTCCGGAGAATGAGATGCGTTTAGAAAATTTTGCATGGTTCGATTATATACGTCCCTTGAATAAAGAAGATATATTTCATTGGCGAAGCAAAACAGCCGGTACAGAACTAAAACCTACCGTATCCCGAACTATGCCTTTACCAACATTGGACAAGTTGAAGAATAAATAATTAAACTTTCGCAAGTAGATAATGGGAGGTTAAGGGAGATAGATGGAGGTAAAAAGGCTTGCGAAACTTAATAAATAAAAGATAATATGGGAATTTTTACTCAAAGAAAGCCGCGTGGTTTTCAGCATGAATGGATTTATGTTGACGAGCGGAAAGAAAAATTGAAGAAGATTGAAGAGAAAGCAAAGCGCGATTTAGGCATGCTTCCCCCTGAGGAATATAATCCCGAACGAATACGTGGAAGTTTTGTCGAAGCCACAACACACCTGAAACGGCGCAAGGAAAAAGGTCGAAAGTGGGGATATGGAGCTTTGTTTGCAGCCTTGCTGGTGATGCTTTTTCTATTAAACTATCTAGTAACAGGAAGTTGGAGTTTCTAATTAAGCCCTATGAGTGACATCATTCAGCTGCTACCGGATTCGGTAGCCAATCAAATTGCAGCCGGAGAAGTTATACAACGTCCGGCTTCGGTTGTCAAAGAATTGGTTGAGAACTCAATTGATGCCGGAGCACGCACAATTGACATCTTGATAATGGATGCAGGGAAGACCAGCATTCAAGTCATAGATGACGGAAAAGGTATGTCCGAAACAGATGCTCGCCTGGCTTTTGAACGGCATGCCACTTCTAAAATCCGGGCTTTTGCGGACTTATCAACCTTAATGACAATGGGCTTTCGAGGAGAAGCCTTACCGTCTATTGCCGCCGTATCCCAAATAGAACTAAAAACACGGCGCGAAGAAGATGAACTAGGCACTTCCATTCGGATAGCAGGCTCCAAAGTGGAAGAACAAGAAGTGGTTTCTTGTTCCAAAGGATGCAATTTCTCTGTCAAGAACCTATTCTTCAATGTTCCGGCCCGGCGTAAATTCCTGAAATCCAACCAAACGGAGTTAAACAACATTCTTACGGAAGTAGACCGCATTGTATTAGTTCACCCCGATGTTTCTTTTTCACTATCCCACAACGGGACTGAATTGTACAAACTTCCGGCTGCGTCATTGCGCATGCGTTTAATGAATGTCTTTGGAAAGAAAATCAACGAACAACTTCTATCACTCGAAGTAGAAACAACATTGATTCGCATCAACGGTTACATAGCAAAACCCGAGTATGCCCGTAAGAAAGGAATGCACCAATATTTCTTTGTCAACGGACGCTATATGCGCCATCCCTATTTCCACAAAGCAGTGATGGAAGCCTACGAACAATTAATTCCGTCAGGCGAACAAATCTCTTACTTCATCTATATGGAGGTGGACCCTGCAAACATTGACGTAAATATCCATCCGACAAAAACAGAAATCAAATTTGAGAATGACCAGGCCATCTGGCAGATATTAGCTGCAGCAGTCAAAGAAACATTAGGAAAATCCAATGCCGTTCCCTCCATTGATTTCAACACAGAGGATATGCCGAATATTCCTATTTATCAAGCACAGGCTCCAACGGCTCCGACCATCAACTATAACCCCCATTTTAATCCTTTTGACTCCCATTCCGACAGGTCGTCCTATTCACGTAAACCCATTGAATGGGAAGAAGCTTATCGCGGATTGGAAAAAGAAACTTCAGACATTGTCAGAAGTAAAATTCAAGGAGAAGACAGTTTATTCGATCCCCTTTCTTTGGATTTACCCGAAGAGGAAGAAATTATTCCGTCAAAAGGGAATGATATATTCGTCCCTTCCGGCATAACCAATGAAGCCGCAGCCGTATCTTCTTTTCATTACCAATTCAAAGGGCAGTATATCGTAACCTCAGTCAAGTCGGGGCTTATGATTATTGATCAGCATCGCGCGCACACGCGCGTATTATATAATAGGTACATGGAGCAGATTGAAAGGCAACGGGGAAATTCACAAGGCATGCTATTTCCGGAAATGCTCCATTTCACATCGGCAGAGTCGGTTGTGCTTGATTCCATTTGGGACGACTTGACAGCCGTAGGCTTCGACCTTTCCAATCTAGGAGGAGGCAGCTACTCTATCAACGGTATACCATCCGGTACGGAAGGACTAAATCATGCCGAATTAATTCGCAACATGGTTTGTGACGCAATCGAAAAAGGAAGTGATGTAAAAGACGAAATCCGATCCGGAGTTGCCCTTTCTTTGGCAAAGTCTGCAGCGATTGTTCCGGGTCAAGTATTAAGCGATACAGAAATGAACGAACTGGTAGAGTCGCTTTTTGCTTGCAACACACCCAATTACACCCCAGACGGGAAGAAGACTCTCGCAGTCGTTACAATGGATGACATTCATAAACTCTTTAAATAAAACAGATGCGTTTTTCGCATCCAAAAGAGTGCTTTTCGCATCCAAAAGAACATTTTTTGCCTTTTTGAGGAGATAATTTACTTAATATTAGCAATATTCTTCTGAAATATTAGTCAATTTATAAAAAAAGAATTATTTTTGCATCCGTAATTTCGTGTACTAGGTCAAAATGCAAAGGTAAATCTGCTTTTGAAGGAGGAATAGTTGGTCTATGAACATTTTGAATCAGTCCGATGTTACTTTAGGAAAGAATAAACTTTGTAATTTATTAATAGAAAAAGTATGAAAAAGTTAATGGTTGCCCTGGCATTTGCCAGTATGTCTACTGTAGCGTTGGCACAGCAGACTGTTGAAACTGTAGAAGTAGTAGAAGTTCCTACTAAGAAGTACAGCGTTCAAACAAATGGTTTTTGGAACAATTGGTTCATCCAAGCTAATGCTGCTTATTCAGCATTCTATTCTAGCCAAGAACAAAGCGGTATTGCAAAATCTCCGTTTGAAAGTTTTCGTGGAAACTTCGGCTTCAGCGCTGCTGTAGGTAAATGGTTTACTCCGGGCTTGGGATTGCGTACTAAGTTCAACGGTATTTGGGGACGTCAGGTTGTTGACGAAAACAAAAACGAAATGGATTATTGGAACATCCACGAAGATGTAATGTTCAACTTGAGCAACATGTTCTGTGGTTACAACGAAAAACGTGTATGGAACTTTATTCCTTATTTGGGAGCCGGTGTTGCTCGCAACTGCACAGGAAATAAATATAACATGACTTACAACGGTGGTATCTTGAATACATTCCGTTTGAACAAACGTTTGAGCATCAACCTCGAAGTAGCTGCTATGGTTGCTGAATCTAATTTCGACAAACTCAGCGACAAAAGCCGTCGTGGTTTCAAGAGCTTCGACAAAGCATTTACTGCAGAAGTTGGTTTGACAGTTAACTTGGGTAAGACCGGATTCAAGAACACTCCGGACGTAGACGCAATCATGGCTTTAAACGCAGCTCAATTGGATGCTTTGAATGCAGCTTTGGCTGACCAACAAGCTGAAAACTCTCGTTTGAAGAGCGAATTGGCTAAGAAACCGAAAGAAGTTGTTAAGACTGAGACTGTTGTGAAAGCTATCGGTGCTCCTCAATCAGTATTCTTCAACATCGGTTCTTCTAAGATTGTTTCTAAGAAAGAAATCGTTAACCTCGAAGCTGCAGCTGAGGCTATCAAGAACAACGGTGGTAAGATTTACGTAACCGGCTACGCTGACAGCGCTACTGGTAGTGCAGCTTACAACCAAACTTTGAGTGAAAAACGTGCTGAAACAGTTGCTAAAGAACTTGAAAAATTGGGCGTAAGCCGCGACAACATCGTTGTAGAAGGTAAAGGTGGCGTAGCTAGCTTGAAACCGGCTTCTTACAACCGTCGTGTTATCGTTGAGATTAAGTAATCTCCCCTATTTGAATAGTATTAAAAATAAAATAATTTATTTTTTCAAAAGGCTGTGTCGTGACGACACGGCCTTTTTCTTTTATGGGTATCGTCTTGTTATGGTTAAAACTTGTTATGACATCGTGTACTCTTGGTGAAACTACCTATCTTTGCAGGGAAATGAGCGTCAAAGATATACACATATTACAGAAGAATCGACTACCGGAAAAGCTTTTCCGGCTTTGTCTATGTTGTTTCATACTCTGTATGAGTAGTGCGCTTCAAGCCAAGATAAGTGAACGAGACTCTGTTCGCTTCACTCTTTTAACTTGCTCACCGGGCACACAAGTTTACGAACTATTCGGACATACTGCCATTCGATACCAGAATTTTTCCAAAAAGATAGATTGGGTATACAACTATGGAGTGTTTGACTTCGATGCTCCCGGTTTCGTTTGGCGCTTCGTCTTGGGCGAAACGGACTATATGCTCGATGTCGTTCCATACGGATTCTTTCAATGGGTATATGGTTCGCGAGGTTCTGAAGTCTACGAACAACAGCTCAACTTGACAAACCAAGAAGCACTCGCCTTGTTTATGGCATTGCAACAAAATGCAACACCCGAGAAACGTGTCTATCGTTACAACTATTTCTTTGACAACTGTACGACCCGTGCACGCGACCGTATTGAAGAGGCGTTACACCAACGTGTCGTCTACACAGAAAAAGGAGATGGCCTGACATTTCGCGAATGGGTGCATCGTTGTACCCAAAACCATCCTTGGACAACATTTGGTATAGACCTCTGTCTGGGTAGCGAAGCCGACATACCGATAGACCTCCGCCAACAAATGTTTCTTCCTGCCAACCTGATGAAGGCATTCCACTCGGCCAATCTTTCTTCTGATTCAAGAACCGACCTTGTTCCTTTGGTCCAAAATGAGGCCATACTGATTCCGGGGAAGCCATCATCATCGGACTCCTCTTTTCCATTATCCCCCATGCAATCCTCACTGTTGGTTCTGGTCTTGACTCTTTTATTCATCACTGTTGAGTATCGCTTCAAGAAAATTCTTTGGGGATGGGACCTCTTCTTGTTTGCTCTACAAGGCATTGCCGGTTGCGTGATAACCCTGTTGTTTTTCTTCTCCATACATCCTACGGTGGGGTCTAACTACTTGGTCATTCTGCTGAATCCGTTGCCATTACTGTATCTTCCTTTCATGATTTATCATATCAAAAAAGGTCGAAAAGACCTCTATGATGCTGCAAATATAGCCGTATTAACACTTTTTATTTCCTTTTTATGGCTCATACCCCAGAAAATTGATTTAGTAATCGTACCTTTGGCATTCAGTTTGTTGTTACGTTCTGTGATGCATCTTTATATAGCCCATCGCAAAACTCTTAAGTTCACGAAGAAATGAAAGAAAAGATACTCACCTCCTTGTTGACAGTGTTGGCGCTTTCAACCTTACATGCCCAATCCACTTCCGGTGTTCAAGCACCTCGTTTGGTCGTGGGTATCACCATAGACCAATTGCGTTCGGACTATTTGGAAGCATTCACCACACTCTATGGCGAAAAAGGATTTAAACGCCTGTTGAAAGAAGGACGAATCTATTGCAACGCCAGCTATAGCTTCAGTAACGTAGACCGAGCATCTGCTATAGCTTCCATTTATTCCGGAACAAACCCCTCTCGAAACGGCATCGTTGGTTCCCAATGGCTTGACCGTTCCTCGCTTCGACCAATCACTTGTGTGGACGACAAGAACTTCATGGGTATTTATACTGCTGAAAACACTTCCCCCCATCGTTTGACGGTATCAACGTTTCCCGATGAATTAAAAATCTCATCACAAGGACGCTCCATCGTCTATGCCATAGCTCCCCAACGTGAAGCTGCAGTACTGGCAGCCGGTCATGCTGCCAATGGAGCCTATTGGCTGAACGACTTGACCGGCAAATGGTGTGGCTCTACATACTATGGCGATTTTCCACGATGGCTGATGGTGTACAACGACAACAACAGTACGGACAAACGCATCTCTTCACTGACTTGGGAACCGCATCGCTCTTTCAGTGCATACGACAACCCTGCCAAAGAGAGTTCTTTCCGATATACATTCAACGACAACCGCAAATATCGCCGACTGAAAGTGTCTCCATGCGTGAATGCAGAAGTCAATCGGGTGGTAAATGCCTGTCTGTATGGAACTATGTTGGGAGCAGATCCGGTGACAGACTTCCTTTCCGTAACCTACAATGCGGGGTCTTTCCAAAGTGAAAGCGGAGTTTCCTCCTACGTTGAAATGCAGGACACCTACGTCCGGTTAGACGAAGACATCGCTTCGCTGTTAGACATGATAGACCGTAAGGTTGGTCTCGCAAACACACTCTTTTTCGTAACTTCTACGGGGTATGTCGAGCATCAGTCAATTGATTATGCCGCTTATCGAATCCCTACCGGCGAGTTCTACATCCATCGTGCATCAGCTTTACTCAACATGTATCTGATGGCAGTTTATGGACAAGGGCAATACGTTGAAGCATTCGATGGTCTGCAACTTTACCTAGACCATAAACTAATAGAAAAAAAACAACTCCGTTTAAAAGAAGTATTGGACCGCAGTGCCGAATTCCTGGCCGATTTAAGTGGAGTTCGAAAAGTCTACACGTCTTACGATTTATTGTTAGGCGCATGGTCACCGGAACAAGCCAAAGTACGAAACAGTTACAGTTCCACTTGTTCAGGCGACCTGATTATTCAGGTAAATGCCGGTTGGAAATTAATGGATGCAGACTCCAATGAATTGGAAACAGTCCGTGAAGCTGTCGTAAATTTTCCATTAATCTTTCTAGGTCCTAACATTCAACCAAAGACAATACATACTCCGGTTTCAATGGATTGCGTGGCTCCCACCTTATCCATGTTCATGCGTATTCGAGCCCCAAACGCCTGCATTTCCTCGCCGCTAACAGACGTGAAAGAATGATTTTAAGGCGAGAAATACTCTCTTTTCACTATTTTTTATAATTACAGTCAATTTGTCGGGTTGGAAAAGCCCGATAAATCGGTGAATTAGTTAACTTTGCAGGCAAATAGCGCCATGTAAAGGCATATATTTAATAAGCAAATAATAAAAACTAACATATAAAATGGGATTTACTGATTTTTTGAGTAAGATATTCGGAAATAAGTCTATGCGCGACATGAAAGAAATTCAGCCTTGGGTTGAGAAAGTAAAAGTCGCTTATGAGAATATCTCACAATTAAGTAACGATGAACTTCGTGCGAAAACGCAAGAGCTGAAAGAAATTATCCGTATGTCAGCTCAAAAAGAGAACGAGCAATTGGCCGAACTGAAAGCCTCAATCGAACAAACCGACATCGAAGAGCGTGAACCACTATTTGCGCAAATTGACAAACTGGAGAAAGAGGTTTTGGAACGCTATGAAGAAGCCTTGAACGAAGTTCTACCGGATGCTTTTGCCATTGTAAAGGATACCGCTCGCCGCTTCGCTGAAAATGGCGAAGTTGTAGTAACTGCTACCGACTTCGACCGTCAACTTGCAGCAGAAGGGCACGATTTTATAAGCATCAAAGGAAATTCAGCCGTATGGTTAAATCGCTGGACTGCAGGAGGAAACGAAACCATTTGGAACATGGTTCACTACGATGTGCAACTCTTCGGTGGTGTAGTGCTTCATCAAGGAAAAATTGCGGAAATGGCTACCGGTGAAGGAAAAACCTTGGTAGCAACCTTGCCGGTATTCTTGAATGCACTTACCGGCAACGGTGTGCACGTGGTTACAGTCAACGACTATCTGTCAAAGCGTGACTCGGAGTGGATGGGACCGCTCTATCAATTTCATGGGCTGAGCGTTGATTGTATTGACAAGCACCAACCCAACAGCGAAGCACGCCGCAAAGCATACAAGGCCGACATTACCTTTGGTACGAACAATGAATTCGGCTTTGACTATCTGCGCGATAACATGGCCGGCAATCCGCGCGAACTCGTACAACGAATGCACAACTATGCCATTGTGGACGAGGTTGACTCCGTATTGATTGACGATGCCCGTACTCCATTGATTATTTCCGGACCGATACCGAAAGGAGGTGACCAATTGTTTGAGTCTCTTCTTCCATTGGTGGAACGTCTGTTCGAAGCACAACGTAAATTGGCCACACAATTATTGGCAGATGCCAAACGTTTAATAGCCAGCGAACAAAAAGAAGACCAGGAGGCCGGATTCCTTGCTCTTTTCCGTAGCCACAAAGCCCTTCCCAAGAACAAAGCTTTGATTAAATACCTCAGCGAACCGGGTATTAAATCCGGAATGCTTAAAACAGAGGAAATCTACATGGAGCAAAACAACAAGCGTATGCCCGAAGCCGTAGAGCCGCTCTATTTCGTCATCGAAGAAAAGATGAACAGCGTAGACCTGACCGAC
>JAFUNW010000317.1 GCA_017472905.1 Bacteroidaceae bacterium | reverse complement strand
GCGGCGAGGAAATAGCGCATGTTTTCGCGTAGTTGCTCTTTGTCGATGCCTTCATACAGGGATAACAATTGGCGGAAAAGCTGTACCGGATTTCGGTCGTTTTCGCTGATGTTCCCGTTTACAAAGCCTTGGGTCTTTACGATGATGGTGTCGACTAGTTTGGCATCATCTTCGGGAGTCATCGTTTGGGCCATTTCCTCAACAGCTTTCAGCTCTTCGGGTGTATAATCTTTTTCAGCTCCGGTTCGTTGCAGTATTTTACAATCGAAGTAGGCGAAAGTCTTTCGGTCGAAATAGAGCGAAGTCGTTCCGTTTGGGTAGGGGTGTGCCAAGTCGGTACGTGCCCAATCGAGAACGGGCATGAAGTTGTAGCAGATTGTTTTGACTCCGGCTTTTCCTAAATTGGCCAAACTGATTTTGTATTTTTCAATCAGTTCGTCTCGTTCTGCTCCTCCGTATTTGATAGCTTCGCATACGGGTAGGCTTTCTACAACGGACCAACGCATGCCGTATGATTCGATGTAATTTTTTAAGTCTTCAATGGCTTCAGTGGGCCATATTTCTCCGTTGGGTATTTCATGAAGGGCTGTAACAATGCCTTCTACACCTATTTGTCTGAGCATGGAAAGAGTGATTTTGTCTTTCTTGCCGAACCATCTCCAAGTTTTTTCCATAATTTCCTGTTTGTATTATTTAATCGTTCTTTTTTTGATAAAAGTCGGTGTGATGTTTCAGTCACCCTACAAAAGTAGGAATAAAAAATCAGAAACGGCTGTTTGAGTCTCTTTTTTTATTCTCTTTTTTGTTTTTCTCATTGTATTGTTACGGTATGTTTATTGTCGGATTTGTCCGGAGTTGAGGAGGGGATAAAAAATATGGGTGCGAACACGAATGTTAAAACTGAACATTTTCTTTCACTTTTCTAAAGAAAAATAGGCATTTATTTTGGTATTTCTTCTTTTCTTTGTTTCTTTGTACACAAAGAATCAACCATGAATTAATTTTATGCAAAAAAAATATAGCTTATTGTTTATTCTTTGGACTATTTTGCTTGTAGTCCCAAATAGCTATGCGCATGATTATATGTTGAAGCATATCGAAACTTGCGATGGGCTATCCGGAAGTCAGGTGAATGTTGTTTTTCAAGATTCACGTGGCTTTATGTGGTTTGGCACAGCGTCAGGTTTGAATCGTTATGACGGTTTTCATGTGGATGTATATCGCAGTGATTTGGATAATCTCCATTCATTGCCGGCTAGCTATATTCGGGATATTCAAGAGTCCGGAGATGGCAATTTGTGGGTATTGACCAACGGAGGTTATTCTTTGTATAATCCCTATACGAATATGTTTGATCGGGATGTTCGCCAACATGTATTTGAATTCGGTCTGGATGAACTTCCCTCACAGGTTTACATTGACAGTAAAAAGAATTATTGGTTTTATGTAGAGGGTAAAGGCTGTTATTGGTATAATGTATCCCAAAAAATCCTATATCCATTTTTGCATGGAGAGAAAGCTTCCATGCTTCCTCTAGGTAATGTGACCGACATGTGTGAATGTAAGGAAGGCGTTCTGCTGATCTATGAAAGCGGCTTGGTCGTTTGCATTAATG
>JAFUNW010000316.1 GCA_017472905.1 Bacteroidaceae bacterium | reverse complement strand
TTCTTAAAAAGGGAATATTTTAAAGAAAAAGGGAGGCCGTATCAATTAAATTCGTATCTTTGCGAGGTTTGTATACACAGATTCGTTTCACCAATGATTGAACAATTTAATTTTGACTTAAGCTTAATCTTTGCGATTCTCAACGGCAAAGTGTCTGCTGCAATCAACCGGAAATTACATCGAAACTTCCGCCAAAGCAATTTGGACATAACTCCGGAACAATGGACTGTATTGCTTTTTCTTTGGAAAAAGGATGGAGTGTCACAACAAGAATTGTGCAACGCAACGTTCAAAGACAAACCAAGCATGACACGTCTCATTGATAACATGGAACGCGAAAATCTAGTCGTAAGAATAGCCAGTAAAAAAGACCGAAGAACCAATTTAATTCATTTGACAAGACTCGGGCGAGAAATAGAAGAAAAAGCTTTGCACGTTGCAAACCAAACAATGAAAGAAGCATTAACCGGGCTCAATTTGGACGAGCTAAATATCAGCCAAGAAGTTCTAAAGAAAGTATTTTCCAATACCAAAGATTAAATAAGATTTGGGCGTTTTTGACGAAAAAAGTTATAAAATCTGTAAATTCCGACTTTTTTTACTGAAATATTTCGTCTATTCAAAGAATTATGCGTTCCTTTGTAACAAGAAAAAATAAACTTTAAAAAATAAAAATAGAAATGAACAGTTTCCTAAAGAATTTAGGTCTTATCTTGACCATACTCGGAGCAATCATTCTCTTTGTATGTTTTGCAACTGGTAATACCAACAGTAATGCTTTATTGGCTACATCTGTTGGACTAATTATTGTAGGCATTATTGCATACATTGTCTTGAATAAGAATATCACCGAGTAAAACTAGTACAATGTATTTTTGAAATGCAAAAAGAAATCCGCTTGAATATTCAAGCGGATTTCTTTTTTAAAGGGATATTCATAATCAGACTTCTGCATCCGGAGTTATTAACTTATAGCCCTTACCATGAATATTGATAATTTCAATTGAACTATCTTCTTTCAAATGCTTGCGAAGTTTTGTAATATAAACATCCATACTACGAGCATTGAAATAGTTATCATCTATCCAAATTGTCTTTAACGCAAAATCACGTTGCAAAATTTCATTTGCATGTGCACACAACAAGCCTAACAATTCAGACTCTTTGGTTGTCAATTTCGTCTGTTTACCATCTATTGCAAGTATTTGTTTCTGGGTATCAAATACAAAACGACCGATCTTGTAAACACTGCTTTCTCTGTTTTTCTTTCCACGTACACGGCGAAGAATGGCTTCAATACGGAATGTCAGTTCTTCCATACTAAACGGCTTCGTAATGTAATCATCTGCCCCAATCTTAAATCCTTCCAATATATCTTCTTTCAAAGTCTTCGCTGTAAGGAATATAATAGGAATTTCTGCATTAGCTGCACGAATCTCCTGAGCTAATGTGAATCCATCTTTTTTAGGCATCATCACATCAAGCACACACAAATCAAACTTATTCTTCAAGAAAGCCTTATAACCAGCTTCACCATCAGGGCACAACTCAGCCGTATAACCCTTAGCTTGCAAATACTCTCTTAAAAGCATGCCAAGATTCTCATCATCTTCGCATAACAAAAGTCTTAACTTATCATCCATCTCGTTAATTATTTAATAAAGGTAATACAATTATAAATTTCGTTCCTACACCCAGCTCACTTTCGGCACGTATCGTACCTTTCAAATCATGAATTATTTTCTTTACATAAGCCAAGCCCAATCCGAAACCTTTTACATCGTGTAGGTTTCCGGTATGTACCCGATAGAATTTATCGAATATCTTTTTCAAATCTTCTTTCTTTATACCAATTCCGTTATCTTGAATGGAAATAAATAGTTTATCCGACTCATTCCACGTTCTAAGGTCAAGTAATAAATCTTCATCCGGACGTTTGTATTTTACAGCATTATCCATCAAGTTGAATATCACATTCGTAAAATGCATTTCATCCACAAAAATCAGAGGATCTTCAGCATCTAAGCTAGACGTTATTTTCCCATTGTATTTCTCTACTTTCAAAGCGAAAGTATTTATTACTCCACTAATCAACTCATTGGCATTTACCTCTTTCATCTTCAAGGTTGCTTTTTGCCGTTCAAACATAGACATTTGCAACACCTTTTCTACTTGGAAACGCAAGCGTTTGGTTTCATCGTTTATAACACCTGATATATGCTGAAACATTTGAGGAGACTTCGCCACAGTCGAATCTTTTAACATCTGAGCAGCCAACGAAATTGTAGAAATCGGAGTTTTAAACTCATGAGTCATATTATTGATAAAATCGTTTTTTATCTCAGTAAGTTTCTTTTGCCGGAAAATAACCACAATCGTAAATATAAAAGTCACAAGCAAAACAACTGTAAATATCAGAGCCGGAATCATAAATTTCACAGAACTGAAAATATAATCATCCATCGTGGGGAAGTGAACCTTCAAAATACCCATCTTAGCCGGTGGGTCTTCAGGGAACAACTCTCGTATATAGGAGTTTTCCTCCCCTGCCTCTTCGTAGTCAGAACAACGATATACCTCACGACCATAACCGGTAGAAACAGTAAAATGAAACGGTATATCAATTCCATTATCCAATAATTCTGATTTCAAGTCTCCCCCTAACTTACCAAAATCGATACGATGTTCCAACGGCTTATTGCTGACCGTACGCATCATGGTATAGACAGCTTCTTCAAGCAAATTCCGTTGATACACATACTTATTCTTGATAATCTCACGCTGCAACTGTAAACTCTGGGAAAAAGAATTCGGATGATGATTCTTTGAAATAACAACTTTAGGAGTTAACGATGGACTGGTTATAGCCATTCGCATCCGGAACATTGATATACCATCGTACGAATGATAACTACCCTTATACTTTATAACATCTATTTGCTTCTGCGGTAAAGAATCTTTTAAATTCTCCAAACTGATGGTATCTCCCATAGCAATAGTTCGCTCTACATCTTTCTGCAAGAAACGATAGGTCTCATCCAACTCTAAATTGCGAGCAGCCTTGGTAAGACTGCGAGTAACAGATTCATCAAACTGTTCCTTGCGCATCTTTGCCATCTCCTCAATGTAGCTCACTTGTAGGTAGAGCAAACAAAGAAATGAGACACCCATTACTATTCCTAATATCCAAATCGTTGACTTCTTCATGCGAACATTAAACGTTTTATGCCTGCAAATATAAACTTGTTTCCGTTTTACGGCCTACAGTATTAACAAGTTTTAATTCCTTATTTCTCATAATTAACCGAATATCTTTATTAAGATTAGCATTACGACAACTTAAACAGATTAACACACCTCTTTGTTTGCAAAAATAATATAAAATTAATAGAGAGTGTGAAAAAGTGGACTTATTTGTTGTATTCTAGCTACAATTAGTCTGTTAATTGAGTTTTATACACCTATTATTATATAATAAGGTAAAAAAAAGAGTTGAAAGGAGACCAATTAAAAAGCCGATTCCTGAGAACCGGCTTTAAAAAAGAATGCAAGTATTAATCGTTACTCTTCATTTCCTTGCTTAGCTTCGAATTCTTTCATTAATTTATCCTGGACATCTGATGGAACAAGTTCATAACTAGCAAACTTCATGATAAACGATGCACGTCCACCTGTTAGAGAACTTAACGCGGTAGAATAAGACGACATTTCTTTCAACGGAACTCGTGCAATCAATTTCTCATAACCGTTTTCACTACTCATGCCCATAATCATGGCACGACGTCCTTGTAAATCACCCATGACATCACCCATTTTATCTGAGGGAACAAACACTTCTACATCGTATATCGGTTCCAGAATCTTAGGACCTGCGTTCTTAAATGCTTCACTAAAAGCATTACGACCTGCCAACATGAATGAAAGTTCGTTTGAATCAACCGGGTGCATCTTACCATCATACACAATAACCCGAACATCACGAGCATAAGAACCGGTCAATGGACCTTGCTCCATACGACTCATTACACCTTTTAATATAGCCGGCATAAAACGAGCATCAATAGAACCTCCGACAATACTGTTCACAAAGACCAATTTGCCTCCCCATTCCAATTGAACTTCTTCTGTTCCCTTAACGTTAATTTTATATTCCTGCCCATTAAACTTATAAGTATCGGGAGCAGGCATACCTTCGTAATACGGTTCTACGATAAGGTGAACTTCACCAAATTGGCCGGCACCTCCCGATTGCTTCTTATGGCGATAATCTGCACGAGCAGCTTTGGTAATCGTTTCACGATAAGGAATCTTCGGTTCTTCATAACGAATCTGAATTTTTTCGTTATTCTCCATACGCCACTTCAATGTGCGCAAATGGAATTCTCCTTGTCCATGAACAATCACTTGACGCAATTCTTTAGATTGCTCAACTACCCATGTCGGATCTTCCTCGCGCATGCGGCTAAGCGCAGCCATCATCTTTTCTGTTTCACATTCATTCACAGCTTTAATAGCACGTGAATATTTCGGATTAGGATATTTGATAAAATTAAACCGATTATCACAATCCTTTCCATTCAAGGTGTTACCTGTTTTCACATCTTTCAGCTTAACAGTACAACCAATATCTCCTGCACGCAATTCCTCTACTTTAATTCGGTTTGCACCTGCACAAACATACAACTGAGCCATGCGTTCCTTAGAACCTCGATCTGCATTAGACAAGTCATCGCCTTCGTGTACTGCGCCACTCATCACTTTAAAATATTGGACATCACCAATATGGGGTTCAACTGCTGTTTTAAAGAAATAGAGAGAAGTTGGTCCATTAGAATCCGGAACAATTTCTGCACCACGAGTATTAAACACCTTAGGCATTTCATCTACAAAAGGAACAACATTGCCTAAAAACTCCATCAAACGGCGAACACCCATATCTTTTCCGGCACATACACAGAAAACAGGGAACATACCACGTGAAGCCAATCCCTTACGAATACCTTCACGCATCTCATCCTCTGTAAGTGTATCTTGCTCAAAGAATTTTTCCATCAGACCTTCATCGTGTTCTGCCGCAGCTTCAACCAAAGCTTTATGCAACTCTTGAGCTTTCTCCATCTCTTCTGCCGGGATTTCTGAAATAGTAGGCGCACCACCTTCCGGTCCCCAAGAATATTTCTTCATCAACAGCACGTCAATTACAGCATTGAAATTAGGTCCCGTTTCCAATGGATATTGTACAGGCACAACTTTGGAACCATAAATTGTCTGAAGTTGTTCCAATACATTGTCATAATCACATTTCTCATTATCCAACTGGTTCACCAAGAAGATAACCGGTTTACCCAATTTCTCAGTATAACGGAAATGATTCTGTGTACCTACTTCTACACCATATTGACCATTCAACAGCAAAATTGCTGTATCCGTCACATTTAATGCCGTCATTGCAGCACCAACGAAGTCATCACTTCCCGGACAATCTATGATATTCAATTTCTTACCATTCCATTCTACATGATAAACAGTTGAAAAGACAGAATATCCATACTCCTGCTCAACAGGGAAATAATCACTTACCGTATTTTTGGCTGTAATCCTACCACGCCGTTTTATAATACCACTCTCATAAAGCAAAGCCTCAGTGAGAGTGGTTTTACCTGATCCATCATTACCCAAAAGAGCAATGTTCTTAATTTCGTTTGTTTGATATACTTTCATAATTCTACTATTATTAAATTCATGAATACTCTTAAAAAACACTACTTTTGCATCATTTCATGCAAAACAGGGCGCAAATTATAAAATAAAGAATTAACAGACAAAAAACTTTCAATGTTTCAAAACTATGTTTTATAGCAGTTAAGTTACTTTTTTCTTTAAAAAACAACAAGTTAACAACTTTTTGTATACCTTTGCAATGCAAATTTTAAATTTATTTATGGCAGGGATCTACCTTCATATACCTTTTTGTACGAGTCGTTGTTCATATTGCGACTTCTATTCCTCTACACAAACGCATTGGACTAATACTTATATCAATGCTTTGTGTAAAGAACTAGACATTCGCAATCATTACATGAAAGAAGACACAGTAGACACCATTTACATCGGAGGAGGAACTCCATCGTTATTAAATAACAAACAACTTAACAAGATTTTCGCTACTATATATAATATATATAAGGTAAACGAGCATGCTGAAATAACCATTGAAGCCAATCCTGATGATTTAACAATTTCCTATATCAAAATGCTTCGTTCTTTACCAATAAACCGATTGAGCATAGGTATACAAACGTTTCAAGAAGAGCGCCTCGTATTTTCTAAACGAAGACATACTGCAACACAAGCATTTGAAGCGATTAAGAATTGCCAAAATGAAGGATTTGAAAATATAAGTATAGACCTTATTTATGGATGGCCCGACCAAAACCTTACAGAATGGGAAAAAGATATAGAACAAGCCATTAATTTAAACATACAACATCTTTCTGCCTATCATTTGACTTATGAAGAAGGAACCCATTTATGGGCGCTTCGCAAACAAAAGGTTATTCAAGACTTAGACGAAGAAACAAGCCTGCTTCTCTACTCCACATTGATAGAAAAAATGCAAGAATATGGATTCGAGCATTACGAAATATCCAATTTCTGCAAGCCCGGTATGCATTCACGCCACAATAGTAGCTATTGGCAAGGTATCCCCTATCTCGGCTGTGGAGCAGCAGCACATTCCTACAACAAAGAAAGTCGGCAGTGGAATATTGCGTCCATAGAAAAATATGTAAAAGGAATAGAAAATGATGAACCTATATATGAACAAGAAGAACTAGATTTATACACTCGATACAATGATTACGTCATCACTCGAATG
>JAFUNW010000315.1 GCA_017472905.1 Bacteroidaceae bacterium | reverse complement strand
CGGAATTGGCTCATTTTTCCTGTGGGAATGAGGTTGATGGTGCGTATGAATCCTCGTGGGAGACGCAGCTTTTCGTTGGAGAGGAAGTGTTTGCATCTCCCTTTCTGCCGGTCAAACCACTTTTGGTTTATTGTGCGGATTAAGGCATACTCTCCTTCGAAGGCGTCATACACAGTTTGTCTTAAGCATTTTTCAGCTTGTGAACATCCGTTCACATTGCACATGCAGAATGTGTCGGGCATGTTGGTCAGATCGATGTTTTTGCTCATAGCTTCGGGTTCTTTGGAAAATTGGTTGTAAAAAATGATTTTGTCGGCAAAGATAATACATGTAATCCAAATTTTAAAAGAATTTTCCAGACCGTTTTTTTGATATTCTCATTTATCTCTTTTTGGGCTGCCTATTGAATTTGTAGGCTATGTGTATCATGCCATAGCTGGTGATGGTCGAGAGCCAGCGTTCGTTGCGCATTTGTGCATTTATGCTATAGAATGTGCGTGAGAGTTGACCGAGCAGGTCAAAACCGGTAAATCGGGTTGTTAGGCGTCCTTTGAGGAAGGTGCGCGACAGAGTGGCGTTCCAAACAAGGTCGTTTGTGTTCATGGAAGGTTCGCTATATCCTCTTCGTGAGAACATTTTCAGGTCTGTTCCCAGATGAATCTGCCAAGGAAGTTCGTATTGGCAGGTAAGTCCGTAGTTGAAATCGAACACGTTCATTGTTTCGATGTTTTCTTGGTCGGAGTGTGAGTTTCTCCAGTTGATTTGTCCGTTTGCTCCGAGTGTAAGTTTTCCTTGCTGATAGGTCAGTCCTAAATTTTCCGAAACAATGGTGGAGTTGACGGTACTTCGTTTGTATCGGTGCGTGTCTGCTGCATCGTTGATGACTACTCCTTCCAAGTCTACACTGTGTATGTAGTTGACATTGGTTGAAGTGTTCCATCTCCAGTACCTCTTTTTATCGATGGCTCGGTTGAAATTTACTCTGGCACTTGCATCCCAGTTTCCGTTCACGTTTTCCGGTCGGTAGTGGTAGGCACCGGTCGTGGCGTTGTAGGTATAAGTATTGGTAAAGGAGTTCTCGTTTACGTTGGCATAGAGGTTGAAACTCAGGTTCTGCTCTTTCTCTTTCTTTCGGATTTGGTAACTCATTTCGAAATGGTGGTGTCCCCGACTTTTGAGGTTGGGGTTTCCTGAGGTGGTTGCCAACGGGTCGGTATCGAAGTAGGTGTTTGTCGTGTTGAGTATGTCCGGCGCATATCGGAGGGTTTGCAGATAGAGATGATACCTTCTGTCTCCTTTGTGGGTGGTGTATTGCAACATGAGGTAGCTGCTTAAGAATGTATAGTCGCGCTTTATCCGGTCGTTTAGTTGTTTGCTGTGATAATTCATCCGTTGGTCTTTGAATGTCACCCATGAGTCTAAACAGAGATAGAGGTATTTATCATCCCATTCCCGGTTGAAGTGCGGACGTATTCCCACGAATTTATCTCGTTCGAGGAATGTGTAGTGGAATGTGTTTTGCGCATCGATGGCCATCAGCATCGAGTCGCGTGTCGAGGGATACGTACCTAGCATGTGTCCGCTTCCGGTGTCCCATCCTTCCAACTTGTTCAGCAAATAGCGGTTGCTTGCGCTTCCTGTATAGCTTTGGTGAAATCCGCAGTTGATGGCTAAATTCCAGTTGTTGAGCCAATGCAGGGTATATTCCGTTTTGGCTTCGTAGTCGTATTTCTTTGTCGGGTTTTGTGTATATCGGTTCATGTCTTCTGCCGGTGTGTTGTTACGGAAGAAGTCGTAGCGGCGTTGTGCGAAGTTTCTTGAGCTTTGGGTGCTGTGGTTGAGGTTGAATCGGAACCAAATGTCATCTCCCCAAGCGAACTTTTTAGTCAGTTGGTTGTGAAATTGCAATGTGAAAAGGTGTTGTCTGGACAAACCTTTGCTGTTCAGTCGGTTTACGCTGATACTTTGCAATCCTGCAGGTAGGGTAGAAGAAAAGATGGAGTCGAGCAGATCTACGGTATTGCCGTACTTGGCAGGGTCGCTGTCGAATGTAGCTTGTCGTTCTTGTTGGTTGTATTCGATGTCGTTGTATACCAGACTGGTCGTTTGAGTGAACAAGATCGGCTTTCGCAGGGTGAATTTGTTGAAGATGCCTCCGGCAATGTAATCTCCTTTCGATTTGGTAATGTTTCGTTGGAAAGTGTTTGCGCCGTTGCTTTGGAAATACTCGGTGGCCGAGCGGTTTTCATTCATGGATTTTTGGCGTCCGAACTCAGCTTGTAGGTTGTTCGAATAGCGCTTCTCTTTGTCATCGATGTTGAGTGTGATTCCGCCGGTTAATTGGTCAGTTGTTCCTTCCGGTGAGTTGCTTGGTGTCCACTCTCCATTGCTCCCCGGTCTTCGGTTTTCGTTGATATTGTTTTTGTTGACATAGACCGAGAGGCGCGAATTGTCCGTATATCGGAGTCCGAATCCGCGCATTTGGTATCGCTCTTCCGTTCCTCCGCCTACTTCGGCGTTGGCTATGTAACCCTCGGAATATTCTTTTTTCAGTTTCACGTCCATGACATATTCTTTCTGCTCGGTATCTCTTCCGAGGTATTCGCTTCGTTCGGTTCGCTTGTCGTAGACTTCGATGTTCTCTACGGTGTAATAGGGGAGGTTGTCGAGCATGACTTTGTTCTTTCCTTTGAAGAAATCTTTCCCGTTGAGGGTGAGGTAATCGACTTTTCGGCCGTTGACCAAAATTTCTCCGTTGTCTTTCAGCTCTACGCCGGGCAGTTGTCGAATCAGTTCATCGAGCATCGAACCGTTGGGTACGTTGAAAGCATCGGCGTTGTATACCACCGTATCTCCCTTATATGCTATTTTCACTTTGCTGGCTTTCACTTCCACTTGGTCGAGCATCTGTTCGAGGTCGGCCCCCGGCTCTTTGCGGAGCATCAGGTGGTGAGGGGCATCGAAATAGGTGTTTCTGGCTACGTGCTTGATTTCGAAATTGACGTAGCAGTCTCTATATTCGGGGTGTTGTGCCAGAATGATGTACTTTTTGGGTACGGCCGGAATCATGTAGCGATAGTTTGTACCCAGTTTGTAGGTGTTTCCGCCGTAGGTGCGTACGCGGAAAGTGTCGATGACGGTGCTGTCAGCATCCATGAGGGTGATGAGTGTATTGGGGATACCTACTTTGGTGAACGAGTTTTTCACGTGTCCCCACAGGGCGAGCGTACGCTCTTTTTTCTGTTTCTTTTTCTTGGAGTTTTTGGTGGTTTCCTTGTTGCTTTCCGGATTGTTATCTGAGGTTTGTGCTTTCAGCGGGAAGCTAGCGATACTCATCAAGGCAATGCAAAGGGTGATGACGATTCGTTTCATGATTTTATCGGTTGTTTTTATTTTGTTCTTATTTGTTTAGACGTTAATCGGACTTTGTTGTTACAGATAGAGGCGTTTTTCTTGAATTTTTAGGCTTGTGAAGGTGTTTAAATGTCCGTTTTTTTTTTTTTTTGCGCCTGTCGTTGTTTTTGGAAATCTCTTTATTACAGGTTGTTATATGTGTGATAACTTAATTGCAAAGGTATAGATTTATTCCGATTTGCAAAAGCTTTTTGAGAAAATCTTTCAGAAAGAGTTTCCTTTTGATTTTTTTGTTGGGTTGAGGCCGATTTTTGGGGTGAAAAGGGCGAAAAAAAATCCGCGAGTCGCTCCTGAAAATCTGCAGTGCAACAGAGTTCCGTTTGCAGTGCAGCAGATGTTCGTCTGCTGCACTGCAAAAAGTTGTCTGCTGCGCAATAGATTTACGAGTGCGACTCGCGGATTTGTATAGGGGGATAGGAGATTGGATTTAGTTGCCTTTTTTCCCGAAGATAGAGAAGTGGACGTATCGTTTCGGATGCTCCTTCAGGTCTTCCAACAGGCTGGCTGCGTTTCCGGCCGTTTGGTCCAGATGGTCGTAGAGCGAGCGATCGTTCAGTAAGAGGCCCAACGAGTTGTCCGTACGGTTGAGCTTGTCCGTAAAGAGCTTCACGTTGTCGAGCACGCCGTTGATGCGTGCGATGGTGGCGGCATAGTCCACCTCTTTGAGGTTGTTCGTGATGGCGGCCACGTTGGTGCTGATGGTGTTTAAGTTGCCTGTAATGACGGGCAGGTCGTTTTTCATTAGTCGGTTCAGTTCGCCGGTGGTCACTTTCAAGTTGGCTGTAATGCTTTCTGCATTGTGCAGGGTGTTGGTCAAAGCCGGGTCAGCCAAGAGCGTGTTGAGACTTCCCATGATGGAGTCGAGTTTGGGAAGCAAGGCTTCGAACTTGGGGATTAGTCCGGCAGCTTCGCCCATGAGTCCGTTGTTAGCTCTTCCGGAAAGGGTGTCTCCCGGTTGGAGCATGCGGTTGGTCGTAGGGTTAAGCATCAGGTTCATTTTGATGGTTCCCAGCATTTCCGATTCCAGTTCGGCGTAGCTTCCTTCAGGAATCTGCATTTGGGGATTCAGGTCGACTTCGACCGTGATATGGCCCGGCTTCTGGTAATTATAGGCAATGTTTCGGACAATTCCGACATTGAATCCGTTGGCATAGACCGGACTGGAAGGAACCAAACCGCTGATATTTTCAAACTCAACGTAGTATGAACTGTTTGACTTGAATAAGTTGATTCCTTTCAGGAAGTTAATTCCATATACCAATAAGGCTATGGCTGCAATACCGACCAATCCGATTTTTACCTCTTTCGTAAAGAATTTCATTGTTTTCTGTTCTTTTTTTAGTTTGTACGACTGTCGTTTTCTTCCGAGCAGTCTTGTTCTTTTATTTGTTGCTGTTTTGTTTGAATTCGTGAATCGCTTCTTGCACATCGATTTTCTTTTCTCCTCGGAAAGCTACGATGAATGCTCCCTTGAATTTATCACTTATTTGTTTTCGCATGCGCAGAATTTCGTTGTAGTCCGTAGTGTTTCCGTAGGTATATTTAAACATGCCGTTCTCTTTGTAGTAGGTTGCTTTCACTCCTTTCAACTTGCTGCTTCCGTTGGGTAACAGCTGCGAGGAGGCAAAAATCTGCACCTTGAAGACGGGGCGTTTGTCACCCTCTTTGGGGGCTTCTTCCTTTTTCGTTTGTTTGACGGTCGGCTGTTTGGCCGCTGTGTCGGTCGGAGTTTCCGGAGCCTGCTTCTCTGTTTTTGCCGTTGGCTGTGGAGTCGTCTTTTTCCGTTGTTGGTCTTTATAGCTGACGAATGCATTGTAGATGCTTCGGCTCATGTTTGCTACTCCATTGCTGCTGTTGAGGTATTTTTCCTCATCGGGTGTGGAAATGTAGCCCAATTCTATCAGAACACTGGGCATCGAAGTGGCCCTCAAGACCAGAAAACCGGCTTGATGAACTCCCTTGTCGATGCGCTTGGCGGTGGTTCGGAACTGCGTTTGGATGAGCTTGGCCAGCTTCACGCTCTGCTCCATGTATTTGTCCTGCATGAATTCAAACATGATGTAGCTTTCGGAGGAGTTTGGGTTAAACCCGGCATAGTGCTCTTCGTAGTTTTCTTCGACAAGGATTACGGAGTTTTCGCGCTTGGCCACTTCCAGATTTTCGTTGGCCCGGGCCATACCGAGTGTATAGGTCTCGGCTCCTCGTGCAATCTTTCCTTTGGGAAGAGCATTGGTGTGAATGGAGATGAAGAGGTCGGCTTTGGCATTGTTGGCAATTCTGGCCCGGCGTTCCAAAGGGAGGAAAATGTCTGTTTTGCGGGTGTAGACGACACGCGTGTCGGCACAATTTTCTTCGATAAGCTTGCCTACGGCCAAGGCAACCGATAGGTTGATGTTTTTCTCGCGGGCCTTCTTCCCGATGGCACCGGGGTCGTGACCTCCGTGACCGGCATCGATGACGACAACAAACTCATCCTTTGTGCCGGCGGCTTCAATCGGAAGCAACCCGCTCAAAAGTATTCCTAAAAATGCTATAAAGAGTTGTATTGTGCGCATCGTTATTGAAAAAGATGTTGCAAAAATAGTGTTTTTTGCTTAAAAACGGGAGTTTGCCTACGAGTTTTCGGTATTGCGACTTGAAAGAAAAGATATTTGGGACATAAAAAAGGTTGTTTTGTGGAATAGAATGCTCTTCTATCCGAAAAAACGACCAAATCGAAAAGGGTTTGAATAGTTCTTTGTACCTTTGCCGGCAAAATATAAAGATTAGCAAAAATGTTGCAGTTTCTGAAAAATTGGACACTCCCTGTCGCCATGTTGGTGGGTGCGGCAAGCTATTGTCTGTTCGCCTATTTCCCTTGGCTTTCACCTTTGAAGCCTTATGTTCATTCGACAGTTAGTTATCTGACTCCCATATTGATTTTTGTGATGTTGTTTGTCACTTTTTGCAAGGTTTCTTACCGTGAGT
>JAFUNW010000031.1 GCA_017472905.1 Bacteroidaceae bacterium | reverse complement strand
GCGATACATTTCGATAAGTGCCGGATGGTGTGCCGGAATCGCATTGAGGTATCCGTATCCATATTTTTCGAATTCTTTTTTGTATTGGTCGAAAGCTTCCCACGTGCCTTTCATCTCGCGGAGTTCCTCTTCGGGTGCGAAGTCTCTTGCTTCGAAGTATCGTCCCAATGAATCGTTCCATACGAAAGTTCTTTCCTGACATTCGCGCAGTTCGTTGACCATGCGTGTAATGTTTTTCCGCAAGGCATTTTTCTGTACGGAGTCCGTTGCTCCGGCAAAAGCGAAAGCCAATGCCGACATGTAGTGACCCGAACCATGTCCTTTGAGCTTGGTTGTCGGCGAGTCCCATCCGTCCGAGGGGGTATATCCTTCCGTTGATAATCCGTAAGTGTCGCGGTAATTATAGAGTTGTTGGCTTACGTCCCAACTGAGTATGGTGCGTGTTGCAAGATCGCGGTTGCTGGTCAGACGGTTGTCCCCTTCAATGGTCACTTTGTCGAGTGGCAAGGGGTGGGCCACCGGCTTGTGTGAAGGGGCAGAGTAGGTCTCTTGGGTGACTTTCACCCGCGCCTCCACCGGAAACCCCTCGGGAGTCGTGTTGTTGCCGATGATAAATCCTTTTACGGTGTATTCCTTTCCGGCCGGATAGCGTTTGGGGTCGGCCTGCTCCTGTTCAGTGGTTAAGGACGCGTTGCTCCATTTTACTTGGCGGAAGCCGGTGCTCCCGTCACTATAGGTTACTCGTATGAGGTAGGGGAGTCGTGGCACAGTTCCCTCCGGAGAGAGGATGCAAAGCGTGTCGCATGGAAGGATGTGTCGCTCTTTTCCTTTTGGAAGAGCGTTTGTTGTAGTTTCATGTTTTTCGGCGAATGCAAATGAAGGTTCTCCTAAACAGAGTGTGCCGCATATCAGCAGAGTGATGCCGGTGGTGGTTCTTGTTTTCATTCTTTCTTTTGGGAATAGGAATAATTTGTTTGCCTCTCTTCTCCGTTTGGGACTTATTGTTGTGTTGTCTGTCGGCCATTGCGGTAGAGAGTTCACAAAAATACGCAAAAAGGATGTAAAAAACGAAGGGATAGAGGAGAAAACAAACGTGAAGAAAACTTAAAAAATGGTCGTGCAATGTTTTTTGCGTTCTTCTCGTCCGTATCTTTGTTGCCTATATATATAAATAAGGTATAAAAAACGGTCGGAGAGCGGCCGATTTTATGCTTCGAAGAGAATAAGGAAATAATAAACGAATAAAAGAGTATGAAGAAGAAACTGTTTTTTGCTTCGGTAGCACTGTTCTTGTGTGGTGCAAGCCTGATGGCAGATGAAATCAAGGAAAAAACCCCCGCTTTTCCCGGCGCAGAGGGATACGGACGCTACGTTACGGGCGGACGTGGCGGTAAAGTCTATCATGTAACCAATTTGAACGATTCCGGCGAGGGTTCATTCCGTTGGGCCTGTGAACAGTCCGGTCCGCGCACCATTGTATTCGATGTTTGCGGAACCATTCATTTGAAGTCGCAGCTGAAATTGCGTAACGGAGACGTCACCATTGCCGGACAGACAGCTCCGGGGGATGGTATTTGTGTGGCCGATTGGGATTTTACCATTTCAGCCCCCAACGTGATTGTGCGCTACATGCGTTTTCGCCCCGGTGATGCATCCGGTGGAGAGTTGGACGGTTTGGGAGGCATGGACGGAAAAGACATCATCATAGACCACTGTTCCGTTTCGTGGAGTGTAGACGAGTGTTTGTCGGTTTATGGCAATGAACACATGACCGTGCAATGGTGTATCATCTCGCAAAGCCTGCGAAACTCCAATCACGTAAAGGAAGCTCATGGCTACGGCGGAAACTGGGGAGGAAAGGGGGCTACCTATCACCATAACCTTTTGGCTCACCACGATTCGCGCACGCCTCGTTTCGGAAACCGTCCGACTTACGTGCAGCAAGATACTACCGATTTCCGAAACAACGTCATCTATAATTGGGCCGGAAACGGATGTTACGGAGGCGAAGGCATGAAAATAAACATGGTGAACAACTACTACAAGCCCGGTCCCGGCACTGACAGCCGCGCTACCGGAAGCCGAAAGGGAATGGCCTATCGCATTTGCGGTGTCGGAATTTCAACCAATACAGCAGACGGAAGCTACAACATCTGGGGAAAATATTTTGTGGACGGAAACGCCAATCCCGACCATCCGACCCTGATAACCAACAACTGGAACATGGGAATCTATTCCCAGATTTCCACTTCGACCTCTGTCGTAACGCGCGATACCATGCGTTTGGCTGAGCCGTTGCCGTTCATGTATGTCACTACGCATACGGCCGAACAAGCTTATGAAAAGGTGCTCAACTATGCCGGATGTTCTAAAAGTCGCGATTGGGTGGACCTCATAGTCGTGAATGACGCGCGTGAACGATTGGCGACCTTTACAGGAGCCGGTGCCGGAAATCATCCCGGAATCATCGATACGCCTTATGATCTGGGAGCGTCTCCCTGGCCCGAATTGCTGAAGACACGTGCTTACACCGACTACGATGGCGATGGAATGGACGACTCGTGGGAGGATTTCAACAACCTCGATTGCAGCAATCCGGCCGATGGAAATAAACTCAACGCTGAGGGATACACCATGCTTGAAGTATATCTCAATTCGCTCGTAGCCGACATTACTGCAGCGCAGAACGAGGGGGGAGTGACCCAAGGATTTGTTGAATATGTCAATCCTTACGAAGGAATGGTTGTCATCCCTACAAGCAACGTAGACTTGAGCGAAGGCGAAATCGTGATGGCTTCGAACGGAAAGAAGAAGGCCACCATTAAAGGAGGAAAGGCCGACAGCTTCAGCAACGATGATCACTTAAAATTCACTTTGCGAAATACGCAGGCAGGCACCTACACCATCAAATGGGGAGCGGCAACCACTCGGGGCGACTTCAAACTGAACGTGAAACTTACCGATAACGAAACGGGCAAGGAGGTAATCAATGAAACAGTGGCTATAACCAACACTGGCGATTGGCAAAAATATAATCAATACTTGCTTGAAACGCCCGAGTTGGCGGAAGGAACCTATTCGTTCGACCTCACATTCCTGAGTAGCAAGGGGCAATATACCGGAAACTTGGAGAACCTTTGTTTTGAGTTGCTCAAAGCTGCAGATGGCATTCGTCCCGCAACTGTTGGCGACCGTCAATCGCCTCTCATCTACACCATTGACGGACGATTCGTAGGCAATGATTCGCAAAAACTACCGCAAGGAATTTATCTGCAAGGTGGAAAGAAAATCATAGTTCGTTGATAATCAGCAAGTAAAACTGTTGATTCATATAAGAGCGGCCCGCATTCGAAAAAGTGCGGGCCGCTCTTGTAAATCTGCCGTGCAGCAGACTTCCGTTTGCCGTGCAGCAGATTTCCCTCCGCCGTGCAGCAAAAATTGTTCCGCCGTGCAGCAGATTTTCGAGAGCAAGGCGCGGAAAAGAATGACGAAGTATCGAAACTTTTTTTTCGTCACAAAAATGAATAGAATCGAGCGAAAATACACACGATTTCGTATCTTTGCACTCGATTTTGAGAGAGAACCTCTATGACAAAAAAGAAAATAAAACAAAATTGGCGCGTCCCCAAAGGACAAGAGTTGACCGAATTGGACAAAAAAGTACTTTATTATCAGGCTCAAGGACACTTGG
>JAFUNW010000314.1 GCA_017472905.1 Bacteroidaceae bacterium | reverse complement strand
CAATGATACAGCCCATGTTCGTTTGTCATTACAAAGTGTCAGAGGTGCAAAATTTATTCCGAACACGGTAGATGCCTATTTCTATGCAGATATGTTTACGGAAAAAACGGTAGAGGTCCCGATTGTCGGCATTGGTTTTCCAAAAGATAAACAATTAAAAACATTTCCGGCTCGTGTGGAGGTTACTTTTCACGTAGGCTTTAATCGTTTTAAAAGTATCCAAGCAGATGATTTTCGGATAGAAGTCTATTATTCAGAACTTCAAAACAAACATCCGGAGCAATGTACGTTACATTTGTCGAAAGTGCCGACTGGCGTATCGTACGTTCGGTTGTCTTTTGAACGGGTTGATTATTTGATAGAACAAGTCGTGACAGATGATAAATAATAAGCAACTTCCACAAGTCTTGGGTATTACCGGAGGGATAGGTTCAGGAAAGTCTGTCGTTTCACGTATTTTGAGTATAATGGGTATTCCTGTTTATGATTGCGACCGTGAGGCGAAACGTTTGAACGAAACAGACTTGGTTATTCGTAAAGGATTAATAGAGTTAGTAGGTGAGCAGGTGTATGATTCGGATGGAAAATTAAATAAGGTTGTATTGGCTTCTTTTTTGTTTGCTTCATCTTCAAATGCAACTCAAGTAAATGCGATTATACATCCTCGTGTAAAAGAGGATTTTCTACGTTGGAAAGCTATCCATAAACAAACTCAATGGGTTGGAATTGAATCAGCTATTCTTTATGAGAGTGGTATTAGTGATTTGGCCGATAAAATCCTTACGGTTATGGCGCCAGAAGAAGTGCGGATTTCTCGGGTTGTTCGTAGAGATAAAGCTTCTTGTAAGGCGGTTCAATTGCGAATGGCGCAGCAAATGTCAGAAGAAGAACATCGAATGAAGAGCCAATTCTTATTGGAGAATGACGGTAGGAGAGCTCTGATACCTCAGATTTTGGATATTTTAGCTTTTTTACTTTGTCCATCTCGCTCATGAATGTTATTTTTGTCGCAGAATACAAATGATTAGAATAAAATAAAATCCTATTATGTTAAAAACAATTTTGTCTATATCCGGAAAGTCCGGACTCTATAAGCTGATTTCTCATGGAAAAAATATGTTGATTGTCGAAACGCTTGACCAACAAAAGAAGCGTATGCCGATTTATGGTGCAGATAAGGTTATTTCCTTGGGGGATATTGCCATGTATACGGATGAAGATGAAGTCCCTTTGCGTGAAGTTTTTGCCAAAGTGAGCGAGAAAGAACAAGGTGCTTCATGTCCCATTGATGTAAAGAAAGCTTCGGCTAGTGAACTTCGTGAATTTATGGTTTCGGTTCTTCCTAATTATGATCAAGACCGTGTGTATAATAACGATATTAAGAAATTGATATCTTGGTACAATATTCTTGTAGCAAATGGTATAACTGATTTTACCTCGTCAGAGGACGTAGTAGAGCCTGATTCTCAAGCTTCAACAGAAGAAGTGTAATCATTCATATTTACTGAGAAAGGATATAAAAAAGAGGAAAAACATCCTCTTTTTTTTGTGTCTCTATGCACTATAAAAAGCTTATATTGCTTTACTTTTTTATTAAGAGTCTATTTTACTTCCTCGTAGTCAACATACTCTCCCTCGTCATCTCCGATAATTTTCTTTTTGTTTGTTGGTTTTCTTTGTTGCGAATTACCTCTTTCCTCTCGAGTGGTTTTTTCGTTTTCTTTTTTATTCGTAGATTTTCCGAAAGAGGTTCCGAAGAGACGAAGTATACGTTGCGCAATACTTAATCCTATGCTGATGAAGATAAATAGCAGTATGAAGAAAAAGAATATGATAAATCCAAAAAGTCCCATAACGTATCTGTTTTTTTTAATTCCAGTGATAACTTTATTGCTGAAAACCATTAAAAGTGGATTTCTGTTCAAATTTATTATAGCAAAAATAATGCCATAATGAATATCAGCAACATTTTTTAATAATGATTTAAACTTTGTGCTTTGTAATTATGGATAGTAATGCATACCAAATGATAATGGCAGCAAAACTACTGACACCTAAAAATACAATGAGTGGTATGCAAATTAAAAGAAATAAAAAGCGTATTTTGTTATCTTTCCACGAAAGGTTCTTGAATTTCAGTGAAAACATCGGTATTTCAGCTACTAATAACCACGATGTCAGTAAAACCAAAATTAGTAAATAGCATGCATTGAAATGTTCAGAGACTAAAAACTCATGTTGACCTACTGCTAACGAAGCCCAAAACATCGCATTTGCCGGAGTCGGTACTCCTATGAAGGAAGTTGTTTGCCGTGTGTCAATATTGAATTTAGCCAATCGTAGGGCAGAAAAAGCAGCGATGAAAAATGCAGTATATGGTATATAAACTGCAAAAGGTGTTAGGAATGTAGGCATCTGCACTTCCTTGAATAAAGAAAAGACAATGAATGCGGGAGCAACTCCGAAACTCACATCATCAGCTAATGAATCAAGTTCTTTTCCTATGTTAGAATAAGCATGTAGCAGACGAGCTAACATGCCATCGAAAAAATCAAAAACAGCCGCTAATATAATAAAGAAGAATGCGCCTGAATAATTAGCTTGAATAGCTGCTAAAGTGGCTAAGCAACCACAAAACAGGTTGCAACAAGTAACCGTATTTGGAATGTGTCGGGTAATACAGTTCGCCATAAATTAAGTTTTTATTTCAATTTGGCTATAATGGTTTCATTACCGGTTGTCAGTTCTCCTTGTTTTATCAATACTTCAGTACCTATAGGTAAGTAGACATCTACGCGCGAACCAAATTTGATGAATCCCATGTGTTCGTCAATGAAGCAATCTTCTCCTGCTTCTGCATATGTAACAATACGTCTTGCCATTGCTCCTGCTATTTGACGAGCCATCACTTCTACGCCTTCAGGGGTTTCGATAACGACCATTGAACGCTCGTTTTCTGTACTGGCTTTAGGGAGCCATGCGGCTTTGAAATGGCCGTTGTGATGTGCCACTTTCTTAACAGTCCCATCTACCGGATACCAATTGGCATGTACGTTGAAAACACTCATGAATATAGAAATCATTAGTCGCCGGTCATGGAAGTATTCGTGTTCGTCTACTTCCTCGATAACAACAATCTTTCCATCGGCCGGAGCTACTACGACTTGTTTCGTTTCTCCCTTAAAGCGTCTGATTGGACATCGGAAGAAGTTTACCAACAATAAATATACAACGATGCTGATTGCTGCTACTATATAAAAGGGATACTTATAAGGTGAAGAGAAATAGTAAACTGCTGAATTGAGAGCCAATAAAAGAATGCAACTGATGATGAGTGTATCAGTTCCCTCCCTATGGATTCTTATTTTTTTTATCTTTCTGAGCTGCTTCATGCTTATAAAGGTCTATTTAATCATGCAAAGATAGAATTTACTTGGATAACTTGCAAATAAAAAGTCTAATAAATACATTTTAACGGTTGTTTTTTTATAAAATCAATGTAAAACTTATTTTTTTGCTCTTCAATTTGTTTATTAAATAAAAGAGACCTATCTTTACGTACTTTTATTGAAACAGATATAATATGATGCAAGATTTTGTACACTTACATGTTCATACGCAATATTCAATTCTAGACGGTCAAGCTAGTATTTCCCGTTTAGTAGATAAAGCAATGGCCGATGGAATGCGGGGAATGGCTGTGACGGATCATGGTAACATGTTCGGCATAAAGGAATTTTTTAATTATGTAAAGAAGAAAAATGGTGGAACAAACGATGCGATTAAGGAGGTAAAGAAGCGGATAGCAGTTTTGAGAGATTCGGAGAAATGTAAAGAGGTGGAAAATCCGGAGGAAGAACTTCGGGACTGTGAAGCTAAACTGAAGGAACTGAAGCATAAATTGTTTAAGCCTATTTTTGGTTGTGAAATGTATGTGGCTCACAATCGTTTGCAAGATCGAGATGGTAGGCGAGATCAAGGAGGATATCACCTTGTAGTTTTAGCAAAGAACGAAAAAGGCTATCACAATTTGATAAAATTAGTCTCTAAGGCATGGACAGAAGGCTTTTATAACCGTCCACGTACTGACCGAGTCGAATTGGAAAAGTATCACGAAGGGCTGATTGTATGTTCTGCATGTTTGGGAGGGGAAGTGCCCCGTAAAATACAGGCTGGCCTCTTGGAAGAAGCTGAAGAAACCATTCTATGGTATAAGAAAATATTCGGAGACGATTATTATTTGGAATTGCAGCTTCATAAAGCAACTGTGCCTAGAGCTAACCATGAGACGTATGGCTTGCAATTGCAGGTAAATGAGAAGTTGATTGAATTTAGTCGTAAGTTGGGGGTAAAGCTGATATGCTCGAATGACGTACACTTTGTGGATGAAGAAAATGCCGAAGCTCATGATCGTTTAATCTGTTTGAGTACCGGAAAAGAATTGGATGATCCAAAACGGATGTTATATTCCAAACAGGAATGGTTTAAAACTCGGCAAGAAATGAATGAGTTGTTTGCGGATATTCCGGAAGCATTAAGTAATACGTGTGACATTTGCGACAGTGTAGAGTTTTATTCGATAGATCATGCTCCTATTATGCCGAATTTTGCCATACCAGAAGAGTTCGGTACAGAAGATGAATATCGTAAACGGTTGACAGAAGAAGATTTATTCAATGAGTTTACCCGTAATGAAAATGGAGAAGTTGTATTAAGTCGGGATGCGGCAGAAGAAAAAATCAAGAAATTGGGCGGATATGATAAGCTATATCGTATTAAATTAGAGGCTGATTATTTGCGTGAACTGACCATGATTGGTGCAAAAAAAATATATGGAGATCCGCTTTCAGACGAGGTGAAAGAACGTTTGGTCTTTGAATTGCACATCATGAAGACGATGGGATTTCCTGGCTACTTCTTGATTGTTCAAGATTTTATTAATGCAGCCCGTAATGAGTTAGGTGTTTCTGTAGGTCCCGGACGTGGTTCTGCTGCAGGGTCTGCAGTGGCTTATTGTTTGGGTATTACCCAGATTGACCCGATTGCATACGATTTGTTGTTTGAGCGTTTCTTAAATCCGGACCGTATTTCTCTTCCAGATATAGATGTGGATTTTGACGATGATGGTCGTGGAGAAGTTCTTCGATGGGTTACGGAAAAGTATGGGCAGGATAAAGTTGCTCATATTATTACTTATGGAACAATGGCTACGAAATTGGCTATTAAGGATGTGGCCCGTGTACAGAAATTGCCCTTGGATGAGTCAAATCGTTTATGTAAATTGATTCCTGATAGAATCCCCGATAAGAAACTGAATCTGGCTAATGCTATAGCCTATGTACCAGAGTTGCAAGAGGCAGAGGCTTCGACAGACCCATTGTTGCGCGATACGTTGAAATATGCCCGAATGTTGGAAGGTAACGTTCGGAATACCGGAGTCCATGCTTGTGGTACGATTATCTGTCGCGACCCGATTACGGATTGGGTTCCTGTTAGTACGGCAGAGGATAAGGAGACCAACGAGAAAATGTTGGTAACACAATATGAGGGAAGTGTAATTGAAGATACCGGATTGATTAAGATGGATTTTCTGGGATTGAAAACACTTTCTATCATTAAAGAAGCTGTCGAAAATATTCGAACCAGTTTAGGAATAGAGTTGGATATATCGTCTGTTGATATTAACGATCCGGCTACCTACAAGCTTTATAGCGATGGACGTACTGTAGGAACATTTCAATTTGAATCGGCCGGAATGCAGAAATATTTACGTGAATTACAACCTTCGACTTTTGAGGACTTGATAGCCATGAATGCTTTATACCGTCCGGGGCCGATGGATTATATACCCGATTTTATTGATCGAAAACATGGGCGTAAACCAATTGAATACGATATTCCCATTATGGAGAAATATCTGAAAGATACGTATGGTATTACGGTCTATCAGGAACAGGTGATGCTTTTGTCCCGTTTGTTAGCTGACTTCACACGAGGTGAGAGTGATGCTCTTCGTAAAGCGATGGGTAAGAAATTGCGTGATAAACTAGATCAGATGAAGCCTAAGTTTATTACGGGAGGGCAATTGAACGGGCATGATCCCAAGGTGTTGGAGAAGATTTGGGCTGATTGGGAGAAGTTTGCTTCGTACGCGTTCAATAAGAGTCATGCAACTTGCTATTCTTGGGTAGCCTATCAGACAGCCTATTTGAAAGCAAATTATCCTCCTCAATACATGGCCGCAACGATGAGTCGTAATATTTCCAACATTACGGAAATTACGAAACTCATGGATGAATGTAAGGCTATGGGTATACAAACTTTGGGGCCTGATATTAATGAGAGTATTTTGAAATTTGGTGTGAATGCCAAAGGAGATATCCGTTTCGGTTTAGGAGCTATCAAAGGTGTAGGCGAAAATGCTGTAGATGCAATTTTGGATGAGCGGAAAAAGAACGGTCCTTATCAAAGCATATTTGATTTTGTACAGCGAGTAAATCTCTCTGTTTGCAATCGAAAGAATTTAGAAAATTTGGCTTTGGCCGGTGCTTTTGATTGCTTTGTCAATATTAAACGTGAACAATATTTTGCCGCAAATAGCAGGGGGGAAGTCTTTTTGGATTCTCTATTGAAGTATGGTAACCTTTATCAAACCGACCGAGCTGAAGCATCCAATAGTTTGTTTGGAGGATTCGATGCGATAGAAGTGGCAACTCCGGAAATTCCGGTAGCTGATTCTTGGAGTGATTTGGAGCGTTTAGATAAAGAACGTGAATTAGTCGGAATTTATCTGTCGGCCCATCCGTTGGATGAATTTTCTATTATTTTGGAGAATGTTTGCAATACTCAGATGAAAGAATTGGAAGACTTGACCAAATTGCCTAATCAAGAAGTAACATTGGGGGGGATTGTTACATCAGTGCGTGAAGGTACGACCAAAAAAGGAAATCCTTTTTGTATTGCAAGAATGGAAGACTATTCCGGTTCGGCAGAGTTGCCTTTATTCGGACAAGATTATATGGACTGGACACGGTATATGAAAGTAGGT
>JAFUNW010000313.1 GCA_017472905.1 Bacteroidaceae bacterium | reverse complement strand
TCTGTGGTCTGGGACTGTATGAAGCTTATCTGAATGGTCAACGAGTCGGAGAGTATGTGCTGACTCCTGCTCCGACCGATTATCGGAAAACGATGTTTTACAACACGTATGATGTAACGGAACTATTGACTGATTCGGCCAATGCCATTGGAGTGATTTTAGGAAACGGACGTTTCTATCACATGCGTCAGAACTTCAAACCGTATAAATCTCCGAACTTCGGATATCCGAAACTCAGGGCAAACCTGATCATTGAGTATGAAGGTGGAGGTCGCAAGGTGGTTACTACCGATGACAGAACCTGGAAACTGACGGCTGATGGCCCGATTCGTAGCAACAATGAGTATGACGGAGAGGAATATGACGCACGCAAGGAACTGGGAGATTGGACCAAGGTCGGCTATGACGATCAAGCATGGCAACCGGCTCAAAGAGTCAGTGTGCCGGATGGTATGCTTCGTGCACAGATGATGCCCGGCATGAAGGTATTGGAGCAATTAGCTCCTGTTGCAATAAAGCCTTTGGGCGATAAGTGGATTATGGATATGGGACAGAACATGGTGGGATGGTTGCGTTTAAAGAACTTGACAGGGCATGCAGCCGGAGATTCTATCCGCTTACGTTTTGCCGAACGTCTGCAAGAAGATGGTTCGCTCTATACTGAAAACTTGCGCGATGCGAAAGTGACGGATGTATATGTATGTTCCGGTCGTGAAAAGGAGGGAGATTCATGGATACCTCTTTTTGTAACTCACGGATTTCGGTATGTAGAGATAACCGGTATGCCAAACGCCCGGTTGGATGATTTTGTGGGTGAGGTGGTTTCGGACGAAATGCGTGTGAATGGAAGTTTCGAGTGTAGCGACACGTTGGTAAACCGCATCTATGAAAATGCCTATTGGGGTATCTTGGGTAATAACAAAGGTATGCCGATAGACTGTCCGCAGCGCAACGAACGTCAACCTTGGTTGGGCGACCGTACGCGGGGAGCTTTGGGTGAGAGTTATATCTTTGGCAACGAACGCTTGTATGCCAAATGGATGGACGACATTCGTGAAGCACAACGCTCGGACGGGTTGGTTCCGGATGTAGCTCCGGCTTATTGGAATTATTATACGGGTGATGTTACTTGGCCGGCTGCCTGGCCGTTTGTCTGTGACATGTTGTACACACAGTTCGGCAATATAGAACCTGTTTTGCGCAATTACGAAGCCATGAAGAAATGGACCCTCTTCTTGCGTGATGAGTCCATGCGGGACGGACTCGTGACTCGCGATAAATACGGAGATTGGTGTGTACCGCCTGAAAAATTGAACTTGGTGCATAGCCAAGACCCGGCAAGAAAGACCGATGGCACGTTGATAGCATCGGCCTATTATGTGAAGCAGCTGGAAGTGATGGCTAAGTTTGCCCGTCTGATGAATCGTCCTGAAGAGGCAACTACATGGTTGGAGTTACGAAAAGAGGTAATAGAGGCTTTCAACAAGAAGTTCTTGACTGTAAAAGAGGGTACATCACCTCGTCCGGAACACATTCTTTATCCCGATAGTATTTATTATGGGAACAATACGGTGACGGCCAATCTGTTGCCGTTGGCTTTCGGTATGGTTCCGGAGAAATATGAAGATGCCGTATTTCGGAATATCTTATCGACTTTGCTTCCTGAACCCAACTGTGTACCGGCTATATCGTGTGGCGTAATTGGTGTGCAGTGGTTAATGACGGAATTGAGCAAGCGAGGACGTGCTGACGTGGCTTTTGCGTTGGCCTCGGCCGATTACTACCCTTCGTGGGGATATATGGTGAAGAACGGAGCCACGACTATCTGGGAACTTTGGAACGGAGATAAGGCTGATCCCTCGATGAACAGTGGCAACCACGTCATGTTGCTTGGCGACTTGGTAACGTGGATGTATGAACACATCGGTGGTATTCGAAATGGAAAGGCTACAGGATTCAAGCACATTGTTCTGGATGCAGCTTTTGACATTCCCGATTTAAGTCATGCCAATGTCAGTTACGAAACTCCTTATGGAAAGGTGGAGAGCAATTGGAAGAAGAGCTTGACCGAATGGACATGGGAGGTTTCTGTACCGTGTAATACAACGGCTACCGTTTGTCTACCCGATGGAAGAACGGAAGAGATCGGTTCCGGAAGTTATCGTTTTGAAGGAGAATTGCCTAAAATTCATCCGGCTGTTGTGGTAAATCAGTTCCTATATGAAACGGCTTCTTTTCCCGAATGTCACAGTGCCTCTATCGTAGAGTTAAAGAACGGCGACCTCCTGGCAACCTATTTCGGGGGAACGAAGGAGCGGAATCCGGATGTCTGCATCTGGACGAGCCGTAAGCCGAAAGGCAAGAGTGAATGGCAGGCTCCGCAACTGGTAGCCGATGGAGTCTTCTGTGAAGGTATCCGTTCGGCATTCAGCGAAGAGGAGATAGCACAGGGTGTAGAGCGAAAAGCTTGTTGGAATCCCGTCTTGTTTGAAACTCCCAAGGGCGAATTGCTCTTATTCTATAAGATAGGTGCCAGCGTAGCCGATTGGACCGGATGGCTCATTCGTTCAAAGAACGGAGGAAAGAGTTGGTCGAAACCCGAAGCTTTGCCAAAAGGTTTCTTAGGTCCGATTAAGAACAAGCCGGTGTTGGTAGGAGATAAGATGATTTGTCCTTCCAGTACGGAAGTAGATGGCTGGAAGTTGCATTTCGAGCTTTCGGATGATATGGGTAAGACGTGGCGGATGGTAGGCCCGATTCCGGCAGACTTGGCTTTGCATACCCAATACCTGAAGCCCGATGGATTGTCCGGTGACTCCACGAAGTTGCAGCCATTGATTACGATACAGCCCACAATCTTGAAACTCGCTGACGGACGTCTGCAAGCTTTGGCACGCACTCGAAACGGATACATGGCTACGACTTATAGTAGCGATGAGGGAGAGACGTGGACACAGGTGACTTTGATGAAGAATCTGCCTCAAAACAATTCCGGTGTAGATGCCGTTACGTTGGCCGATGGTCGTCACGTCTTGATTTATAACAACTTCTATACCATACCCGGAACACCGAAAGGAGTGCGTACGCCGGTGGATATAGCATGGTCGCCCGATGGACAAGAGTGGCATCACTCGATTTGCCTGGAAGAGAGTCCGGTACGCCAATATTCCTATCCTTCCATCATTCAAGGACGTGACGGAATGATACACTGTATTTATACGTGGCGGCGTGAGCGAGTGAAGTATGTGAAGATTGACCCGGATAAATTAAGAATTAAAAATTAAAGAGTTAAAAATTAAGAATTAAAAATTAAAGAGTTAAAAATTAAGAATTAAAAATTAAAGAGTTGAAAATTAAGAATTAACTCCTTAATAAAACTTACCCCCGATGAAACAGAGCCTATTGATTCTATCCTTATTGACCTGTGCAATCTCTTTGAAAGCGCAGTATCCAACGATTCCGGATTCGGTAAAGGAACGGGCCGCCCGGATGGAAGCTGCTTGGAATGTGCATGACGACAGTGTGTGGCAACGTGCCTTGCCTGTTGTCTTGAAAGAGGCTGAAGAGGGCAGGCCTTACCGACCTTGGGCTTCACGTCCGGAGGATTTGCCTCAAGCCTCCATTCCTGCTTTCCCGGGGGCTGAAGGAGGCGGTGCTTATACTCCCGGTGGAAGGGGAGGACGGGTGTTTGTCGTTACTTCGTTGGCAGACAGCGGACCGGGAACTTTTCGAGAGGCTTGTGAAGCCGGTGGAGCACGTATCATTGTCTTTAATGTGGCGGGTATTATCAAATTGGAATCTCCCATCAGTTTGCGTGCTCCCTACGTGACGATAGCCGGACAGACTGCTCCGGGGGACGGGGTTTGCATTACCGGTGCTTCTTTCCATATCGATACGCACGATGTCATTATCCGTTACATGCGCTTCCGCAGGGGGATGACGGACGTGGCTTTCCGAGACGATGCATTGGGAGGCAATGCTGTAGGAAACATCATCATCGACCATTGCTCTTGTATGTGGGGACTGGACGAAAACATTTCGCTCTATCGACACATGTATCAACCGGAAGGAAGCGATAAGCGAATGAAGCTTCCAACGGTCAACGTCACGATTCAGCATACCATTTCGGCCGAAGCTCTGGACACGTACAACCATGCGTTCGGCTCTACCATCGGTGGTCATCATACCCTCTTTGCCCGCAACCTCTTTGCTTGCAATATCTCGCGCAACTGTTCGGTGGGTATGGATGGAGACTTCAATTTCGTGAACAATGTAGTCTTCAATTGGTGGAACCGGACCATCGATGGGGGAGATAACAACAGCCGATACAACATCATCGGCAACTATTTCAAACCGGGACCGATGACTCCGAAAGATGCTCCCATCAGCTATCGCATCATCAAGCCCGAAACCGGTCGTTCACCCGAGACACGCACGTTGTATGGAAAGGCATACGTGGCCGGCAATGTAGTGGAAGGGAATGAACGGGTTACGCAAGACAATTGGGATGGGGGAGTGCAACCGCCTGAACGTGAAGCGTTGCAAACCATTCGGGTGAAAATGCCCTTTGCTATGCCCGGGGTGAGCATAACCGATGCCCGGACTGCTTATCGGCAGGTATTGGACGAGGTTGGAGCTTCTCTTCCCGTTCGTGATGCAGTAGACAGCCGGATAATCCGAAGTGTCGCTAACGGGGAAGCAACCTATATTGACAAAGCTGAACAATTTATTCATAAATCTCCTTATATCAAGCGCCGTTTACCGGACGACTCTTATCGACAGGGTATTATTACAGACATCCGACAAGTCGGCGGACTACCTATATATAAAGGTGAACCTTACCTTGATTCCGACCGGGATG
>JAFUNW010000312.1 GCA_017472905.1 Bacteroidaceae bacterium | reverse complement strand
TGAGCGAAATATCGGCGAAGCTTGCTGCTGTGGTGCGCAAATACGATTTGTCACGACCGGTAACGGCGGCTTTGGCAGGGGTTATTATGAGTAACCATACCGACTATCCCGGAAACTTGGACATCTGTGGATATAACTACACTGAAAATCGCTATGAAATGGACCACAAAACCTATCCCAACCGAGTGATTTACGGTAGCGAGACCGGACGTGGATTGAAGGAGTGGAAAGCTGTGAGAGACAATCCCTACATTTTTGGACAATTCATCTGGACCGGACTGGACTACTTAGGTGAATCGGGACGATACCCCTCGCGCGGATTGAACACCGGTATGATAGACTTTGCCGGATTCTTGAAACCGGCCGGATACTATCGCCGGGCCATGTGGAGCGAAGTGCCGGTGGCTTATGTGGGGACTGCTATGAAGCCGAAGCGGAGAGGAGGCAGACGTTGGCCGGGAGAACCTCAACCCGTGTGGAATTATACTCCGGGAGATACGGTTGTAGTAACGGCATATTGCAATACTCCCTATTCTCGTTTGCTCTTGAATGGAGAAGAAATCGGCGAGAAAAAACCTTTCAATGACGAAACGTTTGCCACTTTCTGGGAGGTGGCATATCAACCGGGACGTCTGGTTGTGGAAGCCTTGGACGAAGCTGGCAACGTAGTGGCTACACATGCTTTACAGACGAGTGGCCGACCGGCCGGACTCTCCTTGAAAGCCGATACGTTGGTGGCGGACAAAGAGCGTGGAGTCGTACAGGTGGAGTTGCAGGTAGTCGATGAAGAGGGACGTCCTGTTTTCTTGGCTGACAACGAAATCGCTTGTCGCATTGAAGGGCCGATGAAGCTTCTTGGCATGGAGTCGGGAAGCAACAGCGACATGAGCGATAACAAAGCTCGTACGCGGCGGGTACATCGCGGACGCCTGATTGCCTACTTACAGGCTGTCGGTCGTGAGGGTACGGCTAAGGTTACTTTTGTATCGGCTTGGTTGAAACCTTCGCAATTGGAGATTTCATTGAGATAACCTACGTTTAAGATGCTTCGCTGCGCCGGCTGTTTATGCTGACGCAGCGATTTTTTTTTGATGCGAAAATGTCGGCGATACCACGCCGATAAAAAAGTGCGGCTTGCTCTCGAAAATCTGCTGCACGGCGGAGCAATTTTTGCCGTGCAGCAGACGGACTTTTGCTGCACGGCGGACGGAACTCTGCTGCACGGCAGATTTTGGAATGCAAGCCACAGATTTTGAAAAGCCTCCTGAGAAATGTAGAAAGCGTATATCCGACTTCTCGGAACGACATGAAAAAGGTTCCTTGAGTTTTTCGGATACAAAAAAAGCAGCAGTCCGTCACGGAGCGCTGCTTCCCTTATTTGACATAAATTATCAAATAAATCATCTTATTATGAAACAAATATTATTCGGTTGATTGACTGTTATTTAAACAATTTACCTAACAGACTTCCGGCTGCATCTTTCAGTAAATCGCCGGTCGAAGAGTTGCTTCCGAAAGCGGAAAGAATCGAACCGAGGTCAAGCCCTTTTCCGGAAGAGACTGCTTCGGTCAGTTTGTTGATGACCACCGGAATC
>JAFUNW010000311.1 GCA_017472905.1 Bacteroidaceae bacterium | reverse complement strand
TTTTAGGACGAGTTGATTGATTTAGTGATGCTAAATCAATTTGTCCCACAACATTAATTTTTGATACAATTTCAGTCGTGCGAATCTTGAAAACACCGTTTTCCTGTTCTTCTATTCCCACATTTTGATTGTCTTCATCTTTTTCAACTGCAATGGGAGTAATTTCTTCTGAAATAATTGGAGAAACAGACTCTTGTTCAAAAGTATTTTCTGTTGAAGTAAGCGTTTTTACATCATTGCGCTCATCTTCTATTTGCGGATTTGGGATATCCTCTTTTTCTTCTTTTACAACAACCGTCTCTGATTCTTTTTCTATTTCTAAGCTTTTAGGCATTTCATGTTTTTTCTTATTCAAACCATCCAAGTCAATTTTGCCTATGGGTTTGAATTTCTGACGACTTTCATTTTTTCCTAGACGAATTACCTCCTTTTCAGATTGTTCTTCTTTTTCTTTAGAAATATTATCCTTTTCCGTTTTGTTTTGCTTTTGCCAATTTTGAGAGATATTAGCAAATCTATGATGTAATTCTTTGTCTTTTCCAAACTCTTCAATCAGAGCGGCATGTTGTTCTTCACTAATAGGTGCATTGGGACTGGCCTCAACTGCGCCGAGACCTTTTTTTTGCAGGAATTCAACAGCTGTAGCAATTCCCACGTTTAATTCTCTAATTACTTTACTCAGTCTGACTGCCATATTTAATCTTCAAACTCTGCTTTTAAAATTCTGATTACATCGTCTACCGTATCCTCCTCAAGATCTGCTTTTTCTACTAACATATCGCGTGGAGCATTCAAAACAGCCTTGGCTGTATCTATACCCAATTTTTTAATTGAGTCAATCACCCAACCGTCTATTTCATCTCTAAATTCATCCAACATGATGTCTTCTTCACCTTCTCCTTCTTCCAATTCACGGAATACATCAATGGTATGTCCTGTCAACATACTGGCTAATTTGATATTCATTCCTTGTTTACCAATTGCCAATGAAACTTCTTCCGGTTTTAAGAAGACCTCAGCTTTACGATTTTCTTCGTCCAAAACGACTGTCGCTACTTTTGCAGGACTAAGGGCACGTTTAATAAACAACTCTACATTAGTTGTATAATTAATCACATCAATATTTTCATTACGCAATTCACGAACAATACTATGAATACGTGAACCTTTAACTCCCACACAAGCGCCTACCGGATCTATGCGATCATCATAAGATTCAACAGCTATTTTCGCACGTTCTCCGGGAATACGAGCTATAGATTTTACAGTAATAAGGCCATCGTTAATTTCAGGAACTTCATTCTCCAATAAACGTTGAAGGAAGACAGGTGAAGTACGACTAAGAATAATTTTCGGATTGTTATTAGCTTTGTCTACACGTTCTATAACCGCACGAATCGCTTCCCCTTTGCGATATGAGTCAGACGGGATTTGTTCATTTTTAGGAAGCAGAAGTTCATTTCCTTCATCATCAAGCAGCAACACCTCTTTTTTCCAGGTTTGATAAACTTCTGCACTAATAATTGTTCCTACTTTATCTATATATTTACTATAAAGATTTTCCTTTTCAAGCTCAAGGATTTTTGCGGCAAGTGTTTGACGTAAATTTAAGATCGCTCTACGGCCAAATTTTTCAAATATAACCTCATCTGTCACCTCTTCGCCAACTTCGTAAGAAGCATCAACTGTACGTGCTTCCGTTAAAGATATTTGTGTATTTGGATTCTTGAAATCTTCATCTTTTACGACTTCTCTGTTACGCCATATTTCAAAGTCACCTTTGTCCGGGTTCACGATTACGACATAATTCTTGTCGTCACCAAACATTTTAGCGATAACACTCCGAAAGCTGGCTTCCAACACACTCACCATCGTCTTTCTGTCAATGTTCTTAGTCTCCTTAAATTCGGAGAATGTATCAATCAAACTGATTACTGCTTCTTTTTTAGCCATAATGTGCTTATTTGAAACTTATTAGGTATTTAGTATATTTTATATCTTTATAAGTGAAGATTATTTCTTCCTGCACTAATTTGGGTCGTTTGGCTCCTTCCGGCTTTACTTTCTTTTCCACCTCTACTACAAATTGCTCTTCATTGGCGGATTTCAATATTCCCACGTGCTTTTTACCATCAAGTCCTAAGACTTCAACCTCACATCCAATATGATTCAGATATTGTTGCAAGACTTTAAACGGTTGGCCGATTCCGGCAGAACCGACTTCCAATTCATAATCTTCTTGTTCACGGTCTAATCTTGATTCGATAAATCGGCTTAAATCCACGCAATCTTCAATCCAGACACCTTCTGCATGGTCTATTTCTATCACGATTCGATTGTCTGCACTCACAGAAACGTCTACTAGAAAATAATCTTTTTCTACGAGCCATTCTTCTATTATTTTATTAACCGCGATTCTTTCTATCATAACTATTAAACAATTAAAATAAAAAAAGGGCTGTAAAGCCCCGCACATTTCATCTTTTTCGCTGCAAATATACAAATAACTCATACAATGGCAAAGTTTTATCAAGAAAAAGAGTAATTTTGCTCCGTAAAATATAAAATTATGGTTCGGAAAGCGCAAAATAGTAATAAACAATTTCTTTGGGGAACTGCATCATTGGCATTTGGTGTACTTTGTATCGTATTTATATTTGTCACATTGTGTTACGACAAAATGAAACATTCGGGAGAAAAGCACAAATTTGACGACATCTACCAAATAGAACTCGTAAAAGGGTTTGTTGGGGATTCCGCAATTATCTACATTAATGACAGCCTATTATGGCAAGGCGTAGTAAATCTGGATACTTTAACGTTGTCTATCGATCGTTTTGCTGAGCAAAATATGCTAATGATTAGTACTGGCCGGAACGACATCGCTTCTTCTTTTAACCTGGAAAATAAAGGAGGACGTCTTGTTTTACGTAGACAAAGCGCAATCATTTCCCTTACCACATTGGAGTGGTAATCTTAAATCAGATATTCTTCATTCATTCCATCCTTAAATTAAAAAACGCTAAATATTATTCCACATATTAAGAAAAATAGAAAAACTTATTGTCCGACTGACAAAAAAAAACTACTTTTGGCCTCAAAATGATTATTGAGAAAGGATTATCCTTTTATTTTTTTACAAAATGAGCATGAAAGACAGAAAATTCTTTGCAGTAGACTTAGGAGCTACCAGCGGTCGTACCATATTGGGTACACTTTCAGATGGGAATCTTGATTTGAGAGAATTAACTCGCTTCCCGAATAACATAATAGAGGTTGGCGGACATTTTTATTGGGATATATACGCTTTATATCATGAAATTATTCGTGGCTTAAAAGTTGTAGCTCAAGAAAAAATTGAGATTGAATCAATCGGTATCGATACATGGGGAGTAGATTTTGCATGTTTCGGCAAAGACGGTGGTCTTATGCGTAGTCCTTATTGTTATCGCGACCCTCATACTTTCAGTGCAATGAAAGAATTCTTCGAAGTGATATCCAAGGAAAAAGTATACGATATTACAGGTATTCAATTCTTGAATTTCAACAGTTTATTTCAGCTTTATGCCCTCAAACGTGACAAGAGTTCAGCATTAGAGAACGCAGACAAAATTCTTTTTATTCCCGATGCACTCAGTTATATGCTTACCGGAAATATGGTAACGGAATACACCATTGCTTCGACCTCACAGATGCTTGATCCACGAACCAAACGATTTAATAAGGAATTGATGGACGCAGTAGGTGTAACAGAAGAGCAATTCGGCCGTTTTGTTTTTCCGGGAGAACAAGTGGGAACACTTTCCGAAGAGGTACAGAAGCAAACCAATTTAGGAGCTATTCCTGTTATAGCTGTAGCCGGACACGATACGGGAAGTGCAGTAGCTGCAG
>JAFUNW010000310.1 GCA_017472905.1 Bacteroidaceae bacterium | reverse complement strand
TCAATTAGCAAACTTCGCAAGCAAAAAAACTCTAAAACAAGTACTTTTAGTGACTATAAGAGGTGTTTTAGGCTCCTTTTTTTCTCTTATCCTATATTTTGTTGTCAATCTGAAACTCTTTTCTGCGAAGGACGAAGCTTTTACTCAAATATTTCTCACGAACAACTTCGTTCTCGGCCAATTCTTCCGGCACTCCTTGAAAAAGTATTTTTCCTTCAAAGAGCAGATAGGCCCTATCGGTAATGCTCAGGGTTTCTTGCACGTTGTGGTCAGTAATAAGAATGCCTATATTCTTGTCTTTCAGTTTCCAAACGATGTGTTGAATATCCTCTACGGCAATGGGGTCTACTCCCGCAAACGGTTCGTCAAGCATTATGAATTTCGGATTGATAGCCAAGCAACGAGCGATTTCCGTACGCCGTCTCTCACCACCTGAGAGTTGGTCTCCCAAGTTCTTGCGTACCTTTTGCAAACGAAACTCGGAAAGCAGGCTTTCCAATTTCTCTTTTTGATATTCGCGAGTGGTCGGAGTCATTTCCAACACGGATGCAATATTGTCTTCGACACTCATCTTTCGGAAAACGGAAGCCTCCTGCGCCAAATATCCAATACCGTTTTGTGCTCTTTTGTAGACGGGATACTTGGTAATGTCCAAATCATTGAGGTAAATATGTCCTTCATTGGGAACAATCAAACCGGTGGTCATATAAAACGAAGTTGTCTTTCCGGCTCCATTAGGTCCCAACAAACCAACAATTTCACCTTGACGTACATTGATAGAAACATGGTTCACAACCGTACGTTTGCCATATTTCTTCACCAGGTTTTCCGTACGGAGTACCATCCGTTCTTCCGTACCTTTTTCATTTGTCAAAGTAGCATCGCTGTTCAATATTTCTTCTGTGCAGTTTCTTTCGGCCATAAATCTGATTTTGGGGACAAAAGTACGAATTTTCTCAATTAAAAAAGGTTATTATAAAAATAAAAAGCTCTTATTTACGGGTTAAAAGAGTTACCTTTGCAGAAATTAACAAAAAAAGAAGACAATGTTATTCAAAAAATCGCTCAACACATTTGGCAGCTACCTTGTTTTAATGGGAAAGACATTTGCCCGTCCGGAACGGATGAGAAATTTCTTCAAGCAATACGTCAAAGAGCTCTCTCAACTCGGAGTAGACTCCATAGGTATTGTCCTCTTGATTTCTTTTTTCATCGGGGCAGTCATTTGTATTCAAATCAAATTGAACATCCAATCGCCTTGGATGCCCCGCTTTGTAACGGGATATACGACTCGCGAAATCATGCTTCTTGAATTCTCTTCCTCCATCATGTGTTTGATTTTAGCCGGGAAAGTAGGTTCCAATATTGCTTCCGAGCTGGGAACCATGCGGGTAACCCAACAGATAGACGCCTTGGAAATCATGGGAGTCAATTCTGCCAGTTTCCTTATTTTACCCAAAATTACGGCATTGGTCACCATGATTCCGTTCCTGGTGACATTCAGCATTGCCGCCGGCATCATCGGAGCATACGCCACAGCCTGGCTCGGAGGTGTCATCAAGGCTGAAGACCTGACTTACGGACTGCAATATGAGTTTACGGAATGGTTCGTTTGGTGTGGCATCATCAAATCGCTCTTTTTTGCATTCATTATTTCCAGCGTCTCTTCTTTCTATGGATACAGCGTAGAAGGCGGTTCCATTGAAGTTGGAAAAGCCAGCACCAATGCGGTGGTACACAGCAGTATCCTCATTTTATTTTCCGACCTAATTTTAACCCAACTTCTCACCAAATGATACAAATCAACTCCATTTATAAATCTTTTGAAGACAAACAAGTTTTAAAAGACATCAACATCTCTTTCGAGAACGGAAAGACCAACCTCATTATCGGGCAAAGCGGTTCCGGAAAGACCGTATTAATGAAATGTATCGTTGGTTTGCTGACTCCCGAAGAGGGCCAAATCTTATATGACGGACGTGATTTGCTATGCATGAAGAAACGTGAGAAAAAAGCCCTGCGCCGAGAAATCGGGATGATATTCCAAAGTGCTGCTTTATTCGACTCCATGAGTGTTCTTGAAAATGTCATGTTTCCACTCGACATGTTTTCTGACGACACTTACCGCGATCGGGTGAAACGTGCCCAATTCTGTCTTGACCGGGTGAATCTGATTGAAGCTCAAAGCAAATATCCCGGAGAAATCAGCGGCGGCATGCAAAAACGAGTTGCCATTGCCAGAGCCATTGCCCTAAACCCGCGCTACCTTTTTTGCGATGAGCCAAACTCCGGACTAGACCCCAAGACTTCGCTGGTCATCGATGCGTTGATTCACAGCATTACCGAAGAATACAACATGACCACCATTATTAATACGCACGACATGAATTCCGTTATGGGCATCGGAGATAAAATAGACTTCATATTTGAGGGCTGCAAAGAGTGGGAAGGCACCAAAGCGGATATTTTCACGTCAACCAACGAACGGCTAAACGATTTTATCTTTGCGTCAGACCTTCTGAAGAAAGTCAAAGTCGCAGAAAACAATGCGCCAAAGAAATAAACTCCCCTATAATAAAGGAGCCAATATCCGCAAGACAGACTCTTCAACCTTGCGCCAGAAAGAGCGGCGTGCCCAACGCTGGGAAGAGAGATGAGTGCAATATTGCAGGTCGGACTCAAACAATTTACGTAACTGTCGGGCCGTATCTGCTTCATACATGAATGCATTCACTTCGAAATTATGCTCCAAACTGCGAAAATCCCAATTGGTAGAACCGATGGAAGAGAGGAAATCATCCACCACCAACAATTTGGAATGCAAGAAACCGCGATGATAGAAATAAACTTTCACACCGGCCTCCATGACATCGCGTAGAAAAGAACGGGAACACATCTGTACCATGCGACTATCGGCTCGCCAAGGTAGCATGATGCGAACATCCACTCCCGACAAAGCCGCCGTCTGCAAAGCTGTGAGTATCTGTTCGGTCGGCAAGAAATAAGGGGTCTGTATATAGACATATCGTTTGGCATTGCAAATGGCCCACAAAAATCCCTGCATAATATCGCGCCAACGACCTACCGGTTTAGAGGAAACAATCTGTATCGGCGTATTTCCTTGAGCGTCCTGTGTAGGGAAATAGGCTGCATCGCTAATCATTTCACGCGTGACGAAACACCAATCCATCAAAAAGACCGTCTGTAATCCTTGAGTGGCTGCCCCGTGAATCATACAAGCCGTATCGCGCCAAATTCCCCACGACACACCCCGCATGTAACGTTCTGCCAAATTCATTCCACCTACGAAACCCACCCGTCCGTCCACCACCAATATCTTTCGATGGTTGCGATAGTTCATTCGATTAGAAAGTACCGGAAAATAAACTTTCAAAAAAGGATAGACTTCAACTCCTCCCTCACGCAAACAACGGAAAAAGCTATCCGGCACACGCCAACACCCGACATCATCATACAACACCCTTACCCGAATACCCGCGCGGGCTTTATCAATGAGAGCATCCCGAATCAAACGGCCTACGGCATCGTTCTCGAAAATATAATACTCCAAATGAATATGGTGTTGAGCCTGATAGATGGCACGTAGCATTTCTTGCAATAACGACTGCCCATCGGCATACACTTCCACCCTATTTCCGCCAAAAGGCATGGAGCGGTTCATGCGGCGAAACAGATTGACCAACGTAAGATATTCTTTGGGCAAATCGCCCGGAGGTTTGCGCCAATAGCCTCGAAGCGGCTTGCGAGCAATCTGCCAATAGCTTCGTTTGCTTATCAACCGTTCCTTACGAACATTCTGACCGAAAAAGAAATAGAAAAGCAAACCGACAACAGGCAGAAACGTAAGCACCAATATCCACGCGATAGTTTTCACCGGATTGCGATTATCCAAAACTATCACGATAGCCGTACCCAAAATCAGCATCAAATACAATACGTTGACGGCCGCACTCCATATATTGCTCCAATCAAGCATCATTAATTTCCGTAGAAACGAACAAGATTTATGCCTTGTTCGGAATTCGAAACTTTATTCATTGCTTACAACAAGAAGTAAAAGCAAATATACGCATTGCTATCCGATTTTCCCGCAACAATTAACAACGATTAACGAGCAAGGCATAGACACAGGTCCGGGATAAGGTAGGCACAGTTCCGGGATGAGGTAGACTCAGTTCCGAGATGAGGTAGGCACAAATAGAAAGAAGGGAATGCCCATTTATACAAGCATTCCCTCACTCCTTTTTTAACCAAAAATCTTAAAACATCGGGCGAGCGCCTCGAAAGCCGCCACCGCCACCTCTCGGTCCGCGCGGACCCTCAAAGTTTCCTCCACGACCGGCGCCATCACCAAATACATTCAAGCGATAGATAAAGTGCAACATGCAATAGCTGGTGATTGCGTTGTATTCCGTATCACGCCGCATGGAAGCAGTAATGCTTCGACTGATATTGCTCTGCTGACCCAATATATCATACACTTGGAAAGTAATGGTTGCTGCGTTGCCCTTCAAGAAACTGTGCGAGAATTGCGCATTCCATATCAATTCGTTTGTGTTCATGTTGTCATCGTTGTATCCTCTACGGCTATTGTTCGAAATATCCGTAGAAATCCGGCTACCCCAAGGCAAAGTAATGTTGGTACTTGCTCCATAGGAGAAAGTGTAAGTATCCAGGTTATTCTCAGGTTGAAGATTGTTTTCTGAATGTTGGTAATTGATGTTTCCATTCAACGACACTTCCAGCCAATCGTTGCGATAGGAACCCGTCAAACGTTCCCCTAGATTAAGGGTTTGGGTTCTGTTTCTCTTCGTCTCTTTGTTTTGGTAGAGGTAATCTACGTTGTTGGCAAAGTTGGCGTTTGTACCGGTGTTTATAGTAAACTTCTGATTCTTCAAAGCAGTGTTGAATCCGAAGAATCCCCCCACATTCCAGTTTCCGTTAATGTTTTCAGGTGTGGTTTCCCGTCCTCCGGTCTCTTCGTTGTATTCCGTTTTGCTGCTGATGCTGTTCAACACGTGTTGGAAACGCAAGAATCCGAAGATGCTACGTTGATGTTCCTGTATAAAATTGTTGTAATGAGCATTCAACGTGCTGGTAAATGCCGGTTTCAACCCGGGATTACCATTTTGGATATTCAATGGATTGGAGTCGTCACGTATATCCATCAAGTCCGTCATGCTTGGTTGGCTGGTGCGTCCACGATAATTTACGTGAATTTGATGTTGTTTCGACCAACGATAGCGGAAACGAACGGTCGGCGTAAAGTTCAAGACATGGCGCGTAACCGTAGTGTCCACCCCTTGGTATTTATAGTTCAGCTTCGTTTCCTGAGGAAGTACTGCCATGCCGACATTAAACATGTATTTCTCGCGATTGACGCGCAACATAACTTGGGCCTCATGAATGTAATTATAGTATTCGGCAAATTTACTCAGATTGTGGTCTATACTATCTCTATACGTATCCGGAAGAATGGGGAATCCGCTTTCCAAATAATTTTCTATTCCACTGAAATCATAGGTAGAACGGTCGCTCTTGTTGTATCTTTCCTCGAAACGATAGGTAAATTGCAAATAGGTTTTCTCCATAATCGGTTCGCTATAGGTAGCCATCAAACTATAGTTCCAGTTGCGTCCGGGAGTCACATTAAATCGGTTGCGTGAATAGGTCGAGTCTTTCAAGAAGTATTTCACGTTCGAAGCGGAGAGCGATTCGCTTTCGCTATCACTATAGCTGTAACTTCCTCTGAAAGTAATGTTACGTCCGTTGTTGCTCAATCGGCGATTAATCTGCACGTTACCTCCGATATTCATGTTTTCGCTATTGCTGATGGATTTGCTCAAATTGGAGTTCACCCGGGTAGAATCTCCCCAAATAGTCAAGCTTCCCAAATTTCCCAACGGGTCGTCAGTATATCGATAAGGGTCTTCACTGAACGTAGCGGACGTATTGTTGGAAGAGCTCTCTGAACGTCCATAGCTGAAATTCGGACGGAAAATGATATTCGTCATCGTGTCCGGCTTCCACTCTATTCGGAAATTTGCGGAGAAGTCGGAAGAACAACCTAAGTTCTTACCCAAACTATTTGAAAAAGAGTTGTTATTCAACAAGAATGTTTCCGAAGCTGTTTTAGAAGATGCATCCGTATCGGTATGTCTATAGCGTACATCTCCGCCCAACTCCAACTTTTCAGAGTCCATTGCAAAGTTCGCACCAACCATTTTGCTGGCAGTCAAACCATTTCGTCCACGACCGCCACGAAATCCGCCTCCACCTCCGGGGAATCCCATGTCGTTGACATTATTCGCCGAACCGACAACGGAGGCCTGCATATCGTCAACAAAACGATTGAGCATGACACGACCGGAATAGCGGTCTTTGGTTCCATAAGCCAAATCGGTATTACCGAACCATCCTTTCTTCATTCCTTTTTTTACGGTAAGGTCTAGAACGGTCTCTTCTTCACCATCATCGATACCGGTCACACGCGCCAAGTCCGACTGTTTATCATAGGTCTTTATCTTCTCTATCATCTCTACCGGCACATTCTTCATGGCCACTTTCGTATCCCCACTGAAGAACTCTTTACCGTCCATCATGATTTTCTTTACTTCCTTGCCGTTAATCGTAATCTTTCCGTCATCATCGACTTCCGCACCGGGTAGTTTACGAACCAACTCTTCCAAAACAGAGCCTTCCGGAACACGAAAAGCACCGGCATTAAAAACTACGGTGTCTTCACTTACCTGTACTTGGGCCAACTCTGCTGTCACTGTCGCTTGGTTCAACAATACGGCATCGGTCTTCAACTTCAGCGTTCCTACATCTGTTGAAGAAGCCAGCTTCAGATTCTTCCATTCCGGCACGTAACCCGTATAGGAGACCTTCAAAAGATAACTTCCCGCAGAGACTGCCGGCAACTTAAACTTTCCGTCCATATCACTGACACTACCCGTCACAAAAACAGAGTCTTTTACTGTCAACAATTGGACTGTAGCCTGCATTACGGCTTCCGAAGTCTTCTCATCCTGTACTGCCCCCGACACGACAACATCTTTCTTCTGTGCCGAAAGGGTGGAAAAACACATACTTAAAAACAAAAAAGAAATAATCTTATTCATCTTCACTAAAAAAACGGTTCAATTATTATATTTTCTCAATATGATTTAAAAACAACACTTCTTAAGACTCCATTTCAGGCAAAAGGTTTAAATAAGCTCAAAGAGTTTTCGGCCATCAACCTATATCCCGCAAGAAAAAGACGACAAAGAGCCGCATTTAATCGACTAATAAAAAGCGTCACAACCATCATGCAAAAAAGTTTTCGAACAACAAAAGAGGACTCTTTCAACTATTTCCTCTATATTTGCAGCAAAAAAGTGGAAATAGTGCATTTATACCTCGACCAAACGCCTATTAAAAAGAAAAAAAACTTAGCAACATACAAAATATGAATAAACAGGAAATTATATTATCCGAGAACCTGGAACAAAGCCTCCAACAGGCCATCAATCAAATTCCACACGACAAACTATTCATTCTGACAGACGAATACACCCATCGACTTTGCCTGCCCCTTATACAAGAATTCGCCTTTCTCAAAGAAGCAAAAAACATTACGATTGGCGCTACGGACACACACAAGACACTTGAAACCTTGGCTTTCGTATGGAAACGTCTAGGCGATGAAGGAGCTACCCGTCATTCCTTGCTAATCAACCTAGGCGGAGGCATGGTAACGGATCTGGGAGGATTTGCCGCTTCAACGTTCAAGCGAGGCATAGCGTACATCAACATTCCCACGACTTTATTGGCGATGGTAGACGCCTCTGTCGGCGGAAAAACGGGAATCAACTTCAACGGACTGAAAAATGAAATCGGCGTATTCTCTCCCGCGCACAGTGTTTTATTGGACACTCGCTTTCTACAAACATTGGACTATCAGAATCTGGCATCGGGATATGCCGAAATGCTGAAGCACGGACTCATTAGCAACACTGCACATTGGGCCGAATTACTACAATTCGACTTGCAACAAACCGACTTGAAGCTCCTGCAAACATTCGTGGCCAAAAGCGTAAGAATCAAAGAACAAATCGTAGAACAGGACCCGAAAGAACAAGGCATTCGAAAGGCTTTGAACCTAGGACATACCGTAGGACACGCATTCGAAAGCCTGGCACTCACGGAAAATCGTCCACATCTGCATGGATATGCCGTTGCTTGGGGCTTGGTATGCGAACTATACCTTTCACACATAAAAACAGGATTCCCCAAAGACAAACTCCAACAAACCATCCGTTTCATACGGGAAAACTACGGCACATTCGTCTTCGACTGCAAACACTACGACAAGCTCTATGACTTCATGACCCACGACAAAAAGAACACCGCCGGCATCATCAATTTCACACTCTTGGGAGAGGTCGGAGACATACGCATCAACCAAACGGCAGACAAAAAAGAAATCGAAAATATGCTTGATTTCTATCGCGAAACAATGGGATGTTAATCTCGTGGAGAAACCAGGAAAAGACATGGAGACGGCTTCGATGCTCATCGAATCCGCCTTCGTTTTTTAGATACTCTTCTCGGTGTTCCGCTTATCCAAAGAAACAGAGTGTTTTTTTGATTGCAAGGAATATATAGACAACAAACTTCCCCACCCTGTTCGTCCCGTATATTACGAAAGGTGGGGACTTTTATATATATAGATTGGCTATTGAATGATTTTTAAGATTCGTTCCATCAGTGAACGTGCAGGTTCAATCATCGGGAGAACTTCTTCTTCCGTAGTTTGATAAAAACAGTTGTAATCCCCCTTTTCACGCATGGTCTGCAGTTGAGAATAGAGCCGTCCGTCATCCAACGTGAACAATCCGGTCTTGACATAATACCGCCCGAACATAGCTACAACACCTCTATGCGTATTCACCTCATGTTTGTCGTGAATCAATAGTGCTGATACAGCATGAAACAACGCATAATAGAGCCTATTGACAATGTTGTCCCAATATCCCAAGAACGCAAACCTTCAATTTGTGAAAAGATGGCCTGCGCTTTTTCGTATTCCAGCACAACCAACGTGCAGCGTTCCTCTTCATTCAAACTCATAGCAACACCATTTTATCTTGTTCCACATTCTTGTAGAAGGGCAGGAAAGATGACTTCTTCCACTCATCTCGGGTATATATTACAGGAATAATATCTTCTCCGATGTCCCATCCAAGGCTGGTGAAAGGGAAAACCACATTGTCATAGTCCTCCTTTTCAATCTTCGGTTTGTCGAGAATGATGAGCAAGTCCCAATCAGACCCTTCGTGTGCTTCTCCTCGTGCACGCGAGCCGTATAGCAACACCTGTCCGCCTTCGGGGATTATCTGTTGTGCCACCCCTTTAATATGTCCGATTACCAAATCTTGTTTCATACCCTTTCATTCCTTTCTTGCCCGCAAATATACACCCTTTCTTCCGCTTATCCAAAGAAACATACTATTTTTTGATTGCAAGGAATATATAAACAACAAACTTCCCCACCTTCCGTTTCATCTTGTTATGAAAAAAGTGATGAAGTCGAGAGGTGGGGAAGTTTGTTTATTGCCATACAAAAAACAAAGGACAAGTGAAAGGAAAGCTGACAAAATATTGGAAAACTCAAAAACAAAGCGTAAATTTGCAGCGTTCGACCGTTTGAAACAAAAACAATGATATGAGCGAGCATACAAAAAACAAGATTGAATACATCATTGCCATTGTCAGTGACTTTGCTGCGGCGCACTCATTGACAACCATGCAAGCCTATCGCTACTTGGAGCGATACCAAGGCATTGACTTCATCGACCGTTTCTACAACGTGGAACACACCTTCTCGTTTGAAGATGTCATCGAAGACCTCACCGCCTATTGTCATCGGAAAGGAGGAGCATTGGCATGAAACTCTATCATGGAACAAACGCCGAAATAGCGCAGATAGACTTGAACAAGTCCAAAGTGGGCAAAGACTTTGGTTTCGGTTTCTATCTCTCAGCAGAAAGGGCGCAAGCCGAAGAGATTGCCGTTCGCAAACTTGAGCAACAAGGCACAGGCATCGCCAAAGTCTATGAATATGAATTTGACGAACAATTGTTGCAGAATGGAGAACTTTCCGTATGCCACTTTGATGGATACAGCGAAGAGTGGGCAGAATTCGTATTACAGAACCGAAAGAACAGGACACGGAACCAGCTTCACTCATTCGACGTAGTCATAGGCCCCATAGCTGACGATACCGTAGGGTTTCAGATTCGTAAGTTCACGCAAGGAATCATCACCCTTCCCCAATTCATCGAAGAGCTCAAATACATGAAAGGCATAACTTTCCAATATTTCTTTGCCACCGAAAAAGCCATTAACCATTTGAAACCACTATTATGACGATAACCCACGAACAACAGAACTGGATGATAGAGAACATCTCGAAAGAGCTTGTCATGCTTTTGATGGAAGAACGTCACATGGATATGCATGAAGCCTTTCGTACTCTCTATACCTCCGACACCTATGCCCGACTTACCGAAACACATAACGGACTTTACACCCAAAGTACAGCCTACATCTATGAATACCT
>JAFUNW010000309.1 GCA_017472905.1 Bacteroidaceae bacterium | reverse complement strand
TAGGGTTCGTCTGAGAACTGCTGCTATAAGAACCGTACCAATCCTGACACCACTCCCATACATTACCACTCATGTCGTACAAGCCCAATTCATTGGCAGACTTGGTAGCTACGGGATGAGTCTTGTCTCCTGAATTAGAATCATACCACGCCACACTACCCAAATTGTTGCTTCCGGAATATTGGTAGCCCTGACTTTGGTTACCACCTCGTGCGGCAAACTCCCACTCCGCTTCGGTAGGGAGACGAAACGTACGACCGGTCAAGGCATTCAACTTACGGATAAAGGTCCGGCAATCGTTCCAAGAAACACGCTCCACCGGAAGATTGTCTCCCCTGAAACGACTCGGATTGCTTCCCATTACCGCTTTCCAAAGTGCTTGCGTCACTTCCGTTTGACCGATTGAATAGCTCGACAACGTCACGCTATGAACAGGCTTTTCATCATTATACGGATTCACTTGCTCCGAAGTGGCTCCCATGCGGAAAGTGCCGCCCTCCACGCGAACCATCGTGAAGCTCACGCCGTTGACCGTGAAGGTCTGACGACTACCCGAAGAAGAAACCGATGAATTAGTCGGCTTCTTCGCTTGTTCTGCTTTCTCTTTGGCTGTTTGGCATTTTGCTATCCAAGTGTTCAACGCATCGTAGTAGGTAGGATACTCCTCTTTCATGTCCGTGAAGTGGGTCAAAGCTTTGGTGTAGTTCTTGTCGTTGTAATACTGTTCTCCTTCAGCCAAAGCCTGTTTGTAATTGGCGTTTTCCAGGGCTGAGCGACTGTCGGAAAGCCAAGCTCTCACCTCTTCGGCATGACTCGGATAGGCTGCCAACATCCCCTGGAAATGCGAAACGGCTGATTGATAGTTCTTGGAGTTATAAAGTTTCTTTCCAGCAGAAAGTTTATCGGCATAATCATCGACTACCTCTGCTGCGGAGCGATATTCCTGCTTGTCTTCAACAGTCTCTATGACCTCCTCTGCTGTATCAAGGGCTGTATCTTTTTCTACCTCTATGGCAAGTGTATCAACCGGCTGCGGCTCTTCGCCTCCTCCCTGACAACTTTCCGGACGGAAGATAAAGCCCAACGCGACAAGCAAAGCTAACAATAAAGCTCCTCCCCCTATCTTAAACCAAGGGGTAGGTTTCGGAGGAACAGGAGGAACAGGAGGAACAGGAGGATCTCGCCGCAAGGTTCCCCCTTGAGCTGACATCTTTTCCGTACACTTCATCATCCACTCACTTATTTCCGCTCGGTGACCGGGATGCAGTTCCCGAAGCATGAGGAAACGCGACAAAGCCTCAACATATTTTCCCGCTTGGAAAAGAGCAATACCTTCGGACAACCCTTTCTTATAGACCGCACTTGGGTCGTTTTCTGCTTTCTGCGGAAGCAGCTTTAAGAACTCGGCAATGCTCTGCGGACGGTCTTCGGCATTGAGCTGCATCGCCTCGGTAATGGCCTTGCGCACCGGCTGCGAAGTGGTTTCGGAAAAGGGCAGATTGCCTTTCATGGCCGACAACTCGTTGATGGTCGGTGGCTCTGTCTCCAATAAATTATATAAGGTAGCACCCAACGCATAGATGTCGGTAGCCGGAGTAAAGACCGTTTTATTATCGGCAAAGACCTGCTCCATCGGTGAAAAGCGAGGTGAATAGCCGTTCAGCGTAGAAGAATGGGTACTCAATGGCTTGCCCTCCTCATCGTAGACCTTGACCAGTCCGAAGTCGATCAGCACCGCTTCGCCGCGCTTGTTGAGCATGATGTTGCTCGGCTTCACGTCCAAGTGGCGCAACGAACGCTTCTTCATGGTTCCCTCTTTTTCTTCGGCCACTTCCTGCCCATGTATGTAGGCCAACGCATCGGCCACCTGACGGATGTAGCGCAATGCATCGGCTTCCGCCATCGGACCATTCAGCTCTTTCAGTTTGTCTTGCAGCGACCCGTTGGGGTGATATTCCATGACATAATAGGCCGTATTGTTCTCTTCGAATACGGCATGAATCGTGATGATGTTCGGATGACTCAATCCGGCAACAATCTGTGCTTCGCGGAAAAACTTCTTCCGGAAATGGTCGACCGTCTTCCGACCTCCTTCCGAAAGCACCGTCACTTTCGAGGTCTCGTTCTCTCGAAAACAGAGTTCTCCGATGAAAAATTCCTTGATGACCACCTGTCTTCTAAGCAAGGTATCTTCCGCCAAATAGGTGATGCCGAAGCCGCCTTGTCCCAATGGGCGAATGATGCAGTATTGACCGTTATGCAGGGTGGTTCCTTCTTGTAAATTCATATTTTTCTCTCGTTTTATTTACTTAAGTTTCAATTCAAGTTTTAAATCTTTCCTCTTTTTTGTCATCCTGAGCGAAGCCGAAGGATCTCAGGGGGTAGCAAAGAAAATATGAGACCGTCTGTAAATCACTAAGATCCTTCGACTTCGCCAAAGGCTCCGCTCAGGATGACAAAAGACCGTCAGAACGCAAAACTTAATCTGAAACTTGTTTAATTTACTTATGGCGCGAAGATAGTGAAAAAGGTTTTAACAAAGAAAGCTTTTCGGATTTTTTATTTGATTCTCTATAAAATATTCCACCCCTCCGCGTCACGCTGTGACGCTCGTCCCCCTAAAACAGCTAAAACTCACTTAGCCCCATAACGTCTCTGTCATCCTGAGCGGAGTTTACGGAGTCGAAGGATCT
>JAFUNW010000308.1 GCA_017472905.1 Bacteroidaceae bacterium | reverse complement strand
CGAAAGCACTGTTATAATAACTGTGTGATCCTCCGGAGTTACGAATATGCCATTCCATAACTACGGCAGGATGAATACCATCGTGATAAAATACTCCCACGTGGCCAACATGCTTGTTGTATTCGTCTCCCATCAACGAAGACTTGTTTGTTCGGTTGTAAGCTGAATTGTAGGTTTGTTCAACCGATGCTTTTTCACTTCCCGTCATGCCATCAACAACAGACATGTAGCGTGGGGCATTGCGTGAAGATTGAGTTTCGTAATCAATGATGCCGTCTCCATCGGTGTCTCCGGTTGTATTACCTTTTACATACAAACCGAAAGTTTTCTTCTCTGCATCCCAAAAGCGAGTACCGTCACTGGTTTGTACGACTACTTCACTTTTTCCGTCACAATCCATGTCATAGGCAAGAATCATGTCGTCTTGTCCGGAACAGCTCAATTCGTTCGGGCCTAATTGTATGGTCCACAAATGTTCGCCCGTACGGAGGTATCCTTCTACATAAGCATCCAATGCATTACTAACACTTTTTCGGTTCACGACATAGTCCATCTCTCCATCTCCGTCAAGGTCGGCCGGCCATACGTAAGAAGTGCCGTAGTTAGCTGCAACAAGGGGGGATTTGTCGAAACGGATGCTGACAAACATGTTGCGCAGGTCGAAGTTCTTTACTTCGTAGGTCGTACCCAGCTCCGACTCTACACCGTCTACCAATGCTGTAACTCCTACTTTGCTTCCCGTAGGGAATATAGAAGCCGACATCTGGCAATTGGTATTGCTTAATGGGGTGGTGTTTTGCTTTACACCATTGACGTAGATGTTGTAGGTCACGTTTTCAGGCTCTTGAGCCAATCTGCGCCAAGAGACCAATGCCGTACTACCGTTCTTTATAACCGTTACACCGCGTCCTAATTTCTGTTGGATACGCTGAGCAAAAACATTACAGGGAATCAGTAAAATTAGCAAAAAAAGAAATGTTACTAGTTTTTTCATGTTATTGTTGTTCTTATTGTGAATTAAGTTCAGTTATTGACAGATAATAAAGGAAAAAGAGGGACGTATTCGGTACGTCCCTTTGTAGTTTGATACAAAATCTAAAAGGGCTATTTTACGTTGCCCACCTTAATTAAATATTCAGCAATTTGTACGGCATTGAGTGCGGCACCTTTCTTAATTTGGTCACCTACAATCCAGAAGGTCAGTCCATTCTCATTGGCCAAGTCTTTGCGGATACGTCCTACATATACCGGATCTTTTCCTGACAAGAATAGCGGCATCGGATATTCTTTGTTTTCGGGGTTGTCCATTAATACGAGTCCTTCGCCTTGTGCAAAAGCTTCGCGTGCCTCTTCGGGTGAAATGGGACGCTCGGTTTCGACCCAAATGCTTTCGGAGTGAGAGCGCAAGGCCGGAACACGTACACACATGGCACTGACTTGGATGTCGGAGTGCATGATTTTGCGTGTCTCGTTGAACATCTTCATCTCTTCTTTGGTATATCCGTTGTCTGTGAAGACATCAATTTGAGGAATCAAGTTGAATGCCAATTGGTAAGCAAATTTTTCAACCTTAACAGGCTCGTTGGACAATACTTGACGATATTGTTCATACAATTCGTCCATTGCGGCAGCACCGGCTCCACTGGCAGCCTGATAAGTTGCGACATGTACTCGTTTGATATGCGACAATTTCTCGATGGCGTTCAGTGCCACTACCATTTGAATGGTGGTGCAATTCGGATTGGCTATCACGTTACGCGGACGATTCAATGCGTCTTCGGGGTTTACTTCAGGTACAACCAAAGGTACGTCTGCATCCATGCGATAAGCACTTGAGTTATCTATCAATACAGCACCATATTGGGTGATGGTGTCGCAATATTCTTTTGTTGTACCTGCACCGGCAGAAGTGAAAGCGATATCAATTCCCTTGAAGTCGTCATTGTGTTGCAAAAGTTTGACTTCTATCTCTTTTCCACGAAAGGTGTATTTTCGTCCGGCACTACGAGCTGAACCAAACAATACCAATTCATCCATAGGGAAATTTCTCTCTTCGAGAACGCGCAAGAACTCTTGTCCTACAGCTCCACTTGCGCCAACAATCGCTACTTTCATTTTCTTATTACTTTAACTTTATATTATTAATCTATTTTATGATTTTGGGCGCAAAGTTACAATAAATTGATATTAATTATGCAAGAAATGGCAAATAATGTATAGAAAATGGGCAAAAATGGAAACTTTTTCGTTATTTTGCACCTGATTTTACAAACAAAACGAAAAATAATGACCATACAGCCTCTAGCTTCCCTCTTTCCGATAACAGATCCGACATGGATATTCTTTGTTGTGCTCTGTATCATTCTCTTCGCTCCGATATTATTAAACCGTTTGCATATACCGCATATAGTGGGTATGTTGTTGGCCGGAGTGCTGGTAGGTCCTCATGGATTGGATTTGTTGCAACGGGACAGTAGTTTCGAAATCTTTGGTAATGTAGGTCTTCTGTATATTATGTTTTTGGCCGGAGTAGAGATTGATTTGGCCGATTTTAATAAGCATAAGCAACGAGGCATAATATTTGGATTGTTCACCTTTTTGTTTCCTTTTGCATTGGGGTGCTTGTTGTGCCATACGATTTTACACATGGATTGGCCGGCTTCCCTGCTTGTAGCCAGTATGTTTTCTTCACATACGCTGGTTTCTTATGCCATAGCTTCGCGCTTTGGTGTGACCCGTAATCTGTCTGTAAACATGGCTGTAGGGGGAACCATCATTACCGATACGCTGTCTTTGTTGGTCTTGGCTGTAGTTTCGCGCATGGTAGGTGGAGAGAATACTCCTCATTTTTGGGTTGTATTGTTTCTTGGCATGATCCTTTTCACCGGTATGGTGCTTTACTTCTATCCGCGTATAGCCCGGTATTTTTTTAGGAACTACAACGACCAGATTCTACAATTTATATTTGTAATGGCCATGCTTTTCTTGGCTGCTATCGGAGCTGAAATAGCCGGTATGGAGGGAATTTTAGGTGCATTCCTTGCCGGATTGGTCTTGAATCGGCTCATACCGGCCGGTTCTCCGTTGATGGGGCGACTTGAGTTTTTGGGAAATGCATTGTTTATTCCTTATTTCTTGATTGGGGTAGGTATGCTCATTGATGTCAGCTCGTTTTTAAAAAGTACCGAAGCCTTGATTTTGGCCGGATTGATGACGCTGTTTGTGACAGTAGGAAAATACGTAGCGGCATGGTTGGCACAACAGGTCTTCAAAATGAGCAAAGCGCAAGGTTTGATGCTTTTCGGGTTGAGCGAGGCACATACAGCCGGTACATTGGCCGTAGCGATGGTGGGCTATGAATTGGGATTGTTCGACCGGAACATTTTGAATTGCACGTTGACCCTCATTCTTTTTACCTGTATTATCAGCTCTTTTGCGGTGGAGCACGCTTCCAAGAAACTTGCTTTGAGCGATGATTTGTCTACGACATACGACCAAAACGAAGATGATGAGAAAATTTTGATACCGATGGTCAATTATAATAATGTAGAGCAATTGATGCAAGTGGCTTTGCTGATGCGCAATCCGATACTCAATCGCGGTTTGATAGGCTTGAATGTTCAGTACGATACGCATAGTAAAAGTGTGATAGAAGAAGGACGGAAATGTTTGCAATATGCTGAAAAGATAGCGGTGTCGGCCAATGTCAGGATGCAGGTACAAAGTCGTTTGGCCACGAATCTCTCCAACGGTATAATTCATGCTCTGCGTGAGAACGATGCTTCCGAAATCATTCTTGGGTTTCATCAACGAAAGTCGTCCAATGAGTCCTTCTTTGGCCCTGTGACCCTCGGATTGTTGAGCGGCATGTCTCGTCAGATTATTCTGGTGCGTTGTACCATTCCGGCCAATACCATTCGCCGTATTCATGTAGTCATTCCGGCGAAAGGAGAGTTCGAAGCAGGTTTCTTCCGTTGGGTCGACAGGTTGGCTCGAATGGGGACCACTTTAGGATGTCGGGTACATTTTCATGCCCATCCTCATACGTGGAGTGTGTTGGAGCGCTATCTTTCGGAGTTTCATTCCGGATTGCGGACGGCCTTTGAAAAAACGAGTGGACATAGTCACAATGAATTGAAAATGTTGACGGAGCAAATCAATTCCGACCATTTGTTGGTGATTGTTTCTGCACGAAAAGACTCTGTTTCCTACCATCCATCGTTTGAGCATATACCCGAAATTATCGACCAATGTTATGCCGACATCAGTTTGATGATGATATATCCCGATCAATTTGACGAAGAACGCTCTATGCTGACGATGTTTGATTCACGCGTCACGCAGGAGTACAAGGGGTACGAAGCCAAAACGGGATGGCTTTCAAAGATTGTTCAACGCTTTACTCATAAAAAACATGGATGAGAATACAGTTGCATGGGGACATCGAACTCAGCTCCTTTTGGGAGAAGAAGGGATCGAAGCTTTGCAGTCGGCCCATGTGTTGGTCGTAGGTTTGGGTGGAGTAGGGGCATATGCCGCTGAAATGTTGTGCCGGGCCGGAGTAGGGGAGTTGACCCTCGTAGATTCGGACGTTGTGCAACCCTCCAATATCAATCGCCAACTTCCGGCGCTTCATTCTACAGTCGGTCGTCCCAAAATAGAGGTCTTGGCCGAGCGTTTCAAGGATATCAATCCCGAGGTCAAGTTACATCTTTTGCACCAATTTTTGGATGCGGATAATATTTCGGATTTGCTTCATGGTGCGACATACGACTTTATCGTAGATGCCATCGATACGATTGCGCCCAAATGTAATTTGATATACCATGCTTTGACGCACAGAATGAAAATTGTTTCGAGTATGGGCGCCGGAGCAAAGAGCGATGTCACTCAGGTTAAGTTAGCTGATTTGTGGGACACTTATCATTGTGGACTAAGCAAAGCTGTACGAAACGGATTGAAGAAAATGGGACTCAAACGAAGCTTGCCGGTCGTATTCAGTAGCGAACAAGCCAAGGCCGATGCCATCGTGAAGGTAGAAAACGAACGAAATAAGAAAACAACTACCGGCACCATCAGTTACATGCCTGCCATCTTCGGATGTTATTTGGCCGGCTATGTTGTTCGTGAATTATTAAGGAAATAAATTCATGGAGATAAATGGAGGCGTCTCCTTGGACGAAGCGCAGAATTAAACTTTAAGATTAATAAAGAAACGATGATTGAACTGAAGAATATAACAAAAAGTTTTGGCTCTTTACAAGTCCTGAAGGGAATTGACTTGGAGATTTCAAAAGGCGAGGTCGTCAGTATTGTAGGGCCAAGCGGAGCGGGAAAAACCACCTTGCTGCAGATAATGGGAACTCTGGATCGTCCCGATACCGGTACCTTATATGTAGATGGCGTAGCGGTCAATGAATTAAGTGAGCGCAAACTATCCGCTTTCCGAAACCAACACATCGGCTTCGTCTTTCAGTTCCATCAGTTGCTACCCGAGTTTACTGCTTTGGAAAACGTGATGATACCCGCCTATATAGCCGGACTCTCTAACAAAGAGGCACAAGGTCGGGCCGCAGAAATCTTAGATTTGCTAGGGTTGTCTGCACGTGCTTTGCATAAATCCAATGAACTTTCGGGAGGAGAAAAACAACGGGTAGCAGTAGCTCGTGCCCTTATCAACCGTCCGTCCGTCATTTTGGCAGATGAACCTTCCGGAAGTCTGGACACAAAAAACAAAGAAGAACTCCACCAACTCTTTTTCGACCTTCGCGATAAGTTGCAACAAACCTTCGTAATTGTAACTCATGACGAAAAATTAGCGACCCTCACCGACCGTACTATCCACATGGTCGATGGACTGATTGTGTAATATATTGGGGAATTAGAGGAGTTATCAGCTCTGAAGAGCCTGGAAGTTATCTCAAACAAGCTTGCTAGCCAATTGCTTCAACTGTGACTCCGTTTTCATATACTCTTTTATTATGATAGAAATCCTTCAAAAAACTATGCATCTCCTGTCGGAAGATGCATAGTTTTCGTTTGCAAAATTAGTAAATTCTTCTATATATTAGGTATTTTTTCTTATAAAAATAAATAATTTCGTGCTAAAAAGCTCAAGTCTTAAACGTTTATTTGGAAAAGAAGCGACTCTTTTTGCTCTTAATTCTTCTTTACTATTTTGTATCTGCTGAAACTTTTGTGATTTATTTCGCTTTCAGGTTTATGTCGTCTTTATCATTCTATATTTTCAGAAAAAAAATAGCTAGACTATTGGCTTTTTTCGCTTCCGCTCAAGGAAACTTCTCCTAGTGAGCGAAGCGAATGCTAACTTCTTAAACTCCCTCTAACTCCTTTTATAATAGGAAGATGCTTCGGCTTCGCTCAGCATGACAAAGTGAGAGTTATTGAAGGGCTCATTATGGAAAACTAGTGTTATGGAATCTTGTGCATCTTCCGACAGGAGATGCATAGTTTTTTGAAGGATTTCTATCATAATAAAAGAGT
>JAFUNW010000307.1 GCA_017472905.1 Bacteroidaceae bacterium | reverse complement strand
TTCCACTCTTCCCTTCAATGAAATTTCTCGAATGGTCCATCTTCCACCATCCACCACCATATAACCACTAACCAATTGAATACTTTTGTTGCGAGGAAGAATGCGTATATAATAACGAAGCGAATCACCGACTCCACACACTGAATCTAACCGATAATCATAATAGCGACTTCCTTTTCCATCCAATGGAGAAATCAGTTTTCCGGGAAGCAACGTAGCCGAATAGACATTCATACCAAGAAACTCCATCGTATTTCCCAACTCACCTCGATTCCTACGAAATGTACCACAATAAGCATGTATCTTCAGATTATAAATATCGGGACAAGTATAGTGCAACTCACCTACACTCTCTACGACATAATCGGAAATATCTTTGTTCAACCGAAACATCGAAGGGACAAAACGAATCAATTGGTTTTGCTTGTGAACCTTAAAGTTACCACGCATATATACATCCGACTCATACCCCTTAATCGCTTGCGAATAAATTGGCACAAATCTTAACACTTGAGAAAGCACAGAATCACGTACATTTAATGAAACAGAAGTATTTTCCGCACGCAAATCCTCGGCAAAAATTAAAAAATTCACCAAGAAGAATATACTAATCCATATGCTTCGTAACAAGTTTCTCACTTCAAATATCCGATTTAATTCTTTGCAAATATAGAGAAAAACGGTTGTTGAATCTGTTTTTCTTGGTGGATAAACGTTTTTTTCTTCCAGAAATTACTTTTTTTCTTGGAATTCAGCCCTTTTTTCTTCACAAAAATGTCATATTATATTTTTTATTTGTAATTTTGTGCTGTATAACACAGTTTTAAAACAGTTTATGACAGTTGATGATTTTTCCATAGAGGAAATAGCAGAAAGCATTACGGAAATTTGGCAACTCCTTAGTAAAGAACAAAGGAAACTTTTAGCCGACCATATCACCGTTCAAAAATTCAAAAAAAATGAAATGATTTATTGCGAAGACGAAAAGCCGACACACATGATGTGCCTGCTTAGCGGAAAAGTAAAAATCTTTAAGGATGGAGTAGGAGGACGGAGCCAAATTATCCGCGTAATGAAACCGGTTGAATATTTTGCTTACAGAGCATATTTTGCTGAAGGATATTACGTAACAGCAGCTGCTGCATTCGAACCTTCGGTTATCTGCATGATTCCTATGACCATCATCACTCGCCTGCTAAATGAAAATATTGCACTTTGTCAATTCTTTATCCGGCAACTTGCAATTGATTTGGGTATAGCCGATGAACGTACTGTGAACCTTACGCAAAAACACATTCGCGGACGATTGGCAGAAGCATTGTTATTCTTAAAAGAGAGCTATGGAGTAGAAGAAGATGAATCGACTCTCAGTATCTATCTTTCGCGTGAAGACTTGGCAAATCTGTCGAACATGACGACATCCAATGCCATTCGTACATTGTCGAACTTCGCAACAGAAAAACTCATCACCATTGACGGCAGAAAAATCAAGATTATAGACGAAGAAAGGCTTAAGAAAATCAGTAAAATCGGATAATCAACTATATCTCTGACGAAAGTTCTTCATCAGACTGTGAAAGTTTCTTCTTTTTTTAGCAAACAGCCTCTCGTATTCGCACCAATTTTTCCAACAGTCCTTCCAATAAATCAAGCCGAAGCATATTGGCTCCATCACTCTTTGCCAACATAGGTTCGGGATGGGTTTCCATAAACAAGCCATCTGCTCCTACCGCAATAGCTGCCTTGGCTATGGTTTCTATCAATTGAGGAACTCCACCTGTTACCCCTGAAGTTTGGTTCGGTTTCTGCAAAGAGTGAGTTACATCCATTACTACCGGAAAACCGAAAGAACGCATTTCCGGAATACCACGAAAGTCTACCACCAAATCTTGATAACCAAAAGTAGTCCCTCGTTCAGTAAGCATCACCTGATTGTTTCCTGTTTCTACAATTTTAGCTGCTGCAAATTGCATAGACTCCGGAGACAAGAACTGACCTTTCTTAATATTAACGGTTTTTCCCGTAGTTGCCGCAGCTACCAACAAATCGGTTTGGCGACACAAGAAAGCCGGAATCTGCAATATATCTACATATTCAGCAGCCATAGCAGCCTCTTCTACCGAATGAATATCTGTCACAACCGGAACATCAAACGCATCGCGTACCTTACGAAGCACTTTCAACGCTTTCTCATCCCCTATTCCCACAAAAGAATCCAAACGAGAACGGTTTGCCTTGCGGTAAGAACCTTTAAATACAAAGGGAATATGCAAACGTTCTGCAATCCCTTTAATATGTTCTGCTATGCGCATAGCCATCTCTTCCCCTTCTATGACACACGGACCGGCCAAAAGAAAAAAGTTATCGTAAGATGTCAATTCTTTATAAGTAATCATAATCTGTCTATTCTGGAATTATCATTTGAATGGACTCAGGGTCTATACCTATTTCTAATGGATAGTTTGTACGCAACACCCGTCCGTCCAAACTAATCATACCATTATGCACACGAAATACTTTCACTTTCTTTGTACGATATGGCTTTACCATTTTATGATTGAGAATACGTCCCTGTAAAAGCATCCATAGGCCGGAAAAGAGTTGCAACAACTCCGGACGATATACAACCGAAACATCCAACCAACCATTGTAAGGTACTGCATTGGGAGTCAGTCCATATCCCCGAGCGCTACCTACACACAACGTCATTATCCGTCCTCGAATATGCTCACCGTTAATTTTTAAATGGCTACGATATAGCTTGCGCTGAAAAAGCAACAAGAAAAGAGAAGCAATAAAAGAAATGCCTTTCACTCCCCAAAAACGTTTGGTACCATTGGAGATATGTACGACTTGTGCTCCCAGACCAATGTTTACTGCATTTAAAAAATAGCGTTTTTCATGCACTCCGTCATGAAAATAGGAGCAATACCCCACATCCACCAAACGGGTACGATGATTGATGATACAATCAACAGCTTTTTCGTAATCATCAAACTCAATACCCCAAAAATGAGCAAAATCATTACCTATTCCATTGGGAATAATCCCCAAAGCTATGTCTGTTTTACGCTCGGCAGAAGAAGTCAGAATCCCATTCAACGCATCGTTCAAAGCTCCGTCACCACCAACACTAACAATGGTACGATAACCATTGTTGGCTAATGTTCGGGCTAAACGTTCTACGGCTCCATATCCTTCAGACTGTACATAATCAAAGTCTACTCCCCGACTTTCAATATATTCCAATATTTTTTTCCAACGCTTCTTTATCTTGCGAGTACCGGAGCGTGGATTATAAATGATTCCCCACTTATTCGGTTCTATTGCCATACTTTTATCCTCCCTTATTTCTCTAACAACGTTGTTATCCTATCTATTTTTTCATCCATCGGAAGCGATGCATCTATCCAATGAATGGATATTCCTCTACGTTCCATTCCTCGAAACCATGTCATTTGGCGTTTGGCAAACTGATGAATGGCAATCTCCAATTCAGAAAACATTTCATCATAAGTAAGTTTACCCAATACATACAGAGTCAAATACTTATATTCCAATCCATAATAGATTAAATCATCCGGAGAAATGCCTTGTTCCAATAAATTACGCACTTCATCTACCATCCCTTCTTCCAACCGTTGATGCAAACGGTGAGTAATTTTCTGACGCCGCAAATCACGTGCTATATCTATCCCGACAACCAAACTATTTAGAATCGGGAAACTACGTTCCTCAACCGGGTGTTCACGATAGTATTCCTCTATCTCAATGGCTCGAACAGCCCGTTTGACCGTATCTACATCTGTTGAATTGTGCAATTTCTTATAACCGGAAAGTATCTGTGTCAATTCTTCTAAAGATTTACATTCCAATGATGCACGCAATGAGGGATTTTCCGGAACCGGAATCAGACGATACCCCCGAAGAACAGACTCCAGATAAAGTCCCGTACCACCACAAAGAATGGGGATTTTTCCTTCAGCCGACAACTTTTCATAGACCGTCAAGAAATCACGCTGATATTCAAAAACATTATATTTATAGCCGGGGGCTGCTATATCTATTAAATGATAAGGTATCCGACAACCTTGTACTTGATAGTCAGCCAAATCTTTTCCGGTCCCCAAATCCATGCCCCGATAAACCTGACGGCTATCCGCACTGATAACCTCCGAATTCAATCGAAAAGCAAGATTTGCAGCCAAAGGAGTCTTGCCCGAAGCT
>JAFUNW010000306.1 GCA_017472905.1 Bacteroidaceae bacterium | reverse complement strand
GCATTGTTCACGCCGTAGAATATTACGGGGTCAATATCTTCTAGTACGATATGCTTTTCTATCATTTTTGGGTTTCAATCACTGATTTGGGTTGCAAAAATAAACAATTTATCTCATATTTTCTTGTTTAACACTTTATTAATTCCATAAATTTGGCCTATCTTTGCAACTTTATTTTTCAAGATTCGTAACTAATGAATAAAAAAGAGTTTTTCCCGGCTGCTTGGATGCTTTTAGTGGTGCTGTTTGGTATGATGGCATCTTGTAAAGAGAAAGAGCGCCCAATGAAAATGAATGAACCTCGCAACATTCGTGGGGTAGTAAGTTATAAACGAAGTTTCTCGGATTTAAACGACACCCATTTGGCTTCGGCCAAGAAAATCGGAGTTTCGCCTGTTGCAGACAGAGAGGCAGCCAAACTGTTAGTGGGTAGCTTACAAGAGGTGTCGACATGCGAATTTTATCATTTGGATTCCCTGACTCATTCCATTCCCTATCTGGTTCCTCAAGCCTATACCTTATTGAATAATTTGGGACGGAATTTTTTAGATTCTTTGTCGTGCAAGGGGTTGAATCCGTATCGCATCATTGTTACTTCGGTGCTTCGAACCGATGACGATGTGAAGCGCTTGCGCAAGGGCAATGTCAATGCTTCGTCCAATTCCGTACATCGCTACGGAACCACATTCGATGTCAGTTATAAGCGATTCGACCGTGTGGAAGATCCGGAGGGATATCCTTTGCAAGAGGTAGGAGCTGACACGTTGAAGCTGGTTTTGGCTGAAGTGCTACGCGACCTGCGTCAGGCAGGCGATTGTTATGTAAAATATGAACTTAAGCAAGGCTGTTTCCACATTACAGCCCGTTGATATTCGCTATGCATCGCTATTTTATCTACATGGCTTATGATGGTACGCGCTATCATGGTTGGCAGATTCAGCCCAATGGCATCAGTGTGCAGCAGACTTTGATGGAGGCATTGGCTACTTTTATGCGCCGGGAAGTTGAAATCGTTGGAGCCGGACGGACGGATGCCGGAGTGCATGCTCGTTTGATGGTAGCTCATTTCGATTGGGAAGAACCGTTGGATACAGCGGCTGTGGCAGAGAAGCTCAATCGCATTTTACCACCGGACATTTCGGTATATAAGGTTCGCGAAGTACGTGCGGATGCTCATGCACGTTTCGATGCGACTTATCGTACCTATCATTATTATGTCTCTACGTCAAAGAGTCCGTTCAGTCGTTTCTATTCTTGCCGTATATTGGGTGAATCTCCCGATTTTGAACAGATGAACAAGGCTGCAAAAACCTTGTTCGACTACATCGACTTTACCAGTTTCAGTAAGTTGCACACCGATGTGAAGACCAACAATTGCCGTATCATGCAGGCTTATTGGAAACAGCTGGGGGAGAACGAATGGTGTTTCACCATCCAAGCTGATCGTTTCCTGCGCAACATGGTGCGAGCCATTGTGGGTACACTTCTTGAAGTGGGCAAAGGGAAACTTACAGTCGATGGATTCCGCAAAGTAATCGAAGCAAAAGATCGGGGGCGTGCCGGAACCTCTGCTCCCGGTCATGCGCTTTTCTTGGAAGATGTGGGCTATCCAGAGGAATTGTTCTTGGATTAATCGGTGGTTTAAGTCTATATATATAATAAGGTGTAATTTCTTTTAGAATGTAAATAAACTATGTGGTTGGCTTTTGCTTTTCTTTCTGCTTTTTTATTAGGATTTTATGATGTCTTCAAAAAACAATCTTTAAAGGGGAATGCGGTCATTCCCGTATTGTTTTTGAATACCTTGTTTTCAAGTTTGATATTTCTTCCTTTTATTCTACTTTCTTTGCCGACAGACAGCGTTTTGTCCGATACATTGTTTTATGTACCTACGGCCGGTTGGGATGTTCATCGTTATGTAGTTTTGAAATCGTTGATTGTGTTGTCATCGTGGACATTCGGATATTTCGGAATGAAGCATCTCCCTTTGACTATCGTGGGGCCGATTAATGCAACCCGTCCGGTCATGGTTTTGGTTGGAGCATTGCTCGTTTTTGGCGAGCGGCTGAATCTTTATCAGTGGATAGGAGTTTCGCTGGCGATACTCTCTTTTTTCTTGTTGAGCAAGAGTGGGAAGAAAGAGGGGATAGACTTTAAACACGACAAGTGGATTTACTTTGTAGTGCTCTCTTCGATGTTGGGGGCCGTAAGTGGGCTTTACGATAAATACCTGATGGCTCCGGTTGATGAGGGCGGTTTAGGGTTGAATCGGATGCTTGTGCAGTCGTGGTACAATATCTATCAGTTCTTTATGATGGGAGCTGTCATGCTTTTGCTCTGGTATCCCCATCGAAGGACGACCACTCCTTTTCGTTGGCACGGTTGCATTTTGTTAATTTCGATTTTCCTTTCAGCGGCCGACTTTGTCTATTTCTATTCCTTGAGCCTTGACGGAGCCATGATTTCCATTGTCTCCATGATTCGCCGGGGCAGTGTGGTTGTTTCGTTCCTGTGTGGTGCACTTTTCTTCCGCGAGAAGAATCTTACGAGCAAAGCGATAGATCTTTTGCTCGTCATTTTGGGCATGTTTTTCCTCTATTTAGGCTCATCCTAAGCACGTTACGTGATTTCCCCATATCCTAACTTCTAAAGTGCGTGCGGCAGACTGAAATCTGCAGTGCAGCAGACTAAAATCTGCCGTGCAGCAGACTTCCGTTTGCTGGGCAGCAGATTTCTTTCTGCTGCCCAGCAAAAAATGTTCCGCCGTGCAGCAGATTTTTGTGAGCGACCGGCTCTTTTTTCTTTGCGACCGATTAATGAAAAAAAGAGTGCCATTGTTCAATTCAACAGTCGCCCGATGCACTGATGTCGAGTTGTCATTTCGATGGTTGAAGCACGAAGATATTTTCAAACGAGTTCTAATAAACTGAAAAAATATGGCATACTTTCGTCCGACTTCGTGAAAAGTCGTACATTTGTGCGTTAAATGTAAAAAAGCGATTGAATATGCAACGTATATATGGCTTGATGTTTCTGCTGTGTGTAGCTGTTTCCGGAATGGCTCAACAGGAAATAAGAACGGTGTTTGTGAATATGCCCGACTCGGTATTGCCTATGTTGACCAAAGTTAATCGGGCCGATTGTATCGACTTCTTGGATTGCAACATGAAAGCCGAGGTTCGAAACCGAATGGGAGGACATTCCGAAATGACCGGTTTGACCGATGATTGGTTGACCATGAAACTGACTTCTCAGAGTTCGGTGGAGATAAAGCTGCTTCCACTGTCGGATAGTTTACAGCTTGTAGCCATGATTCATACCGTGTGCGGTAAAGCCTGTGACAGTCGCATCCGGTTTTATTCGACCGCATGGGAGCCGTTGTCGACAGAGAAGTTTTTTGCATCATGGCCCGAAAGTCACGATTTTCTTCCTGATACCATTTCCTCGGTAGCTGAGGATACGTTGGGGGAACTTTGGAGCGATTTCCGTAAAAAGGCAGACATTTGTTTGTTGACAGCCTCGTTTTCGCCCGAACAACCTCTTCTCTATTTTGAGTATGCAACTCCGGAATATATGGATTCGGAGGATGCAATGAAACTTCGTCCTTTATTGAAAAACAACCGTATTTGTTATGAGTGGAAAGCCGGACGCTTCGTTCGCAGAGTGGAGCAGTAGGGTAGAGCTACATCCTTTGGAGCCTTTTCTGCCTCCGAATGCACGGTTATTGATGTTAGGTAGTTTTCCTCCGCCACGAAAACGGTGGTCGATGGATTTCTTTTATCCGAACATGCAGAATGACATGTGGCGCATCTTCGGTCTTTCGTTTTATGCGGACAAGGATTATTTTATAGATGCTGCTACGCATCGTTTCGACCGGGAGCGTATCGTGCAGTTCCTTACTCAAAAGGGGATAGCACTCTATGATATGGCTACTTCCGTCTGTCGATTGAAAGAGAATGCTTCCGACAGATTCTTGGAAGTGGTGGAAGCTACAGACCTCTCCTTGTTGTTGCGCCATTTGACTCAGTGTAGAGCAGTCGTTACGACCGGACAAAAGGCAACGGAACTTTTATCCGAGCAATTGGGACTTTCGCTTCTTCCGAAAGTGGGTTCGTTTGTTGATGTAGAAAGGGAAAATGGAGATATGCTTCGGGTTTATCGGATGCCTTCCTCTTCGCGTGCCTATCCCTTGCCTCTGGAGAAGAAAACAGCCTTTTATGTCTCCATGTTTATGGACCTGTTCGGAGAATTGTTGTTTTTGAAAAAAACGATTCCTGTGACTTTTTAGTTTGTTTCTCGGAGATAATCGATTGTTTGTTTCTTCACCTGAGAATCAGGAATTGTAATCTGATAAAAAACAAGCCCACCTTGAATTTCAAGGCAGGCTTGTTGCTTTTTGTATGGTCTGTCTGGATTAAGCCAACTTGTTGTCAGAACCCAATACGTTGATGATTTTATGTTTGTACATCTTCTCCATGTTTGTACGAGCCGGACCGAGGTATTTACGTGGGTCGAACTCTGCCGGTTTCTCTGCCAATACCTGACGAACGGCAGCGGTCATGGCCAAGCGGCTGTCAGAGTCGATGTTGATTTTGCATACAGCGCTCTTGGCTGCTTTACGCAACTCTTCTTCGGGAATACCGATAGCTGCTTTCAAAGCACCACCGAACTTGTTGATGGTTTCAACTTCTTCTTGTGGAACTGAAGAAGAACCGTGCAATACGATGGGGAATCCCGGAAGTTTCTCCATAACGGCATCCAAAACGTCAAATGCCAAAGGAGGAGGTACCATGCGGCCTGTTGCAGGATCGATGTGACATTGTTCGGGAGTGAACTTGTATGCTCCATGAGATGTACCGATGGAAATAGCCAAGCTGTCGCAACCGGTGCGAGTAGCAAAGTCGATAACCTCTTCGGGGTCAGTGTAAGTGTGGTGGTCAGAAGAAACTTCGTCCTCAACACCGGCCAAAACGCCCAACTCGCCTTCTACGGTTACATCGAATTGGTGAGCATAGTCAACAACTTTCTTTGTCAAAGCTACATTCTCTTCGTAAGGAAGGTGTGAACCATCGATCATAACAGATGAGAAACCAGAATCAATGCAGCTCTTGCAGGTTTCGAAAGTGTCTCCGTGATCGAGGTGAAGTACGATTTCGGGTTTTTCGCAGCCCAATTCTTTTGCATATTCTACTGCTCCTTGAGCCATGTAGCGCAACAGGGTTGCGTTAGCATAATCGCGAGCACCTTTTGATACTTGCAAAATAACGGGAGACTTGGTCTCAACTGCAGCTTTAACGATAGCTTGCAATTGTTCCATGTTGTTAAAGTTGAAAGCGGGGATAGCGTAGCCGCCTTTGATTGCTCTTGCAAACATCTCTTTGGTGTTGACAAGACCTAATTCTTTGTAGTTTACCATTTCGTTCTTTTATAATTTATGGTTAGTAATATTCTTTTTCGAGCACACAGTT
>JAFUNW010000305.1 GCA_017472905.1 Bacteroidaceae bacterium | reverse complement strand
TATCTTAAGATACTTTGCCATTTATCTTAAGATACTTTTGAGGTTATAAAAATAGCCCCTCTTTCAAAAGTCCAACCGATAGTCTTCGTATCTGTTTCTTTATGCTTGACGTATATAATTAACAATCCATTGACCGACTTCTTTCGTTCCGTATTTTTCTCCACCCTCTACCTGAATTTCCGGAGTACGAACATTGGCATCGAGCGAAGCATCCACCGCTTTGCGAATCAAAGCGCCTTCTTCCTTTAAATCGAAATACTCAAACAGCATTGCTACGGAAAGAATCTGAGCCAACGGATTGGCTATGTTTAATCCTTTAGCCTGTGGCCAAGAACCATGAATCGGTTCAAATACAGGAGTACTTTCGCCGGTTGAAGCCGAAGGCAACAATCCCATAGAGCCACTGATAACAGAACCTTCATCGGTCAAAATATCCCCAAATGTATTTTCTGTGACCATTACATCAAAGAAGGTCGGTTCTTGAATCATACGCATGGCCGCGTTGTCTACATACATATAATCGGTCGTCACTTCCGGATACAGAGGAGCCATCTCTTGGGCTATCTGTCTCCACAAACGAGAAGAAGCCAATACGTTTGCCTTGTCAACCACCGTTAGATGCTTATTTCGCTTCATGGCATACTCAAAGCCGACTTTCAAGATACGCTCTATTTCCGGCCGCGTGTACATGTTGGTATCGTATGCTTTTTCGTTATCCTGATACTTCTCGCCAAAATACATACCTCCCGTTAATTCACGAATACAGATAAAGTCTGCATTCTCCACTAACTCGGCACGAAGCGGAGATTTATGAACAAGACATTTGAATGTTTGCACCGGACGGACGTTAGCAAACAGCCCCAGCTTCTTACGCATCGCCAACAAGCCTTGTTCGGGACGTACCTTGGCAGTCGGGTCATTGTCGAACTTCGGGTCACCCACTGCAGAGAAGAGTACCGCATCGGCATGCTTACATGCCTGATAGGTTTCTTCCGGGAATGGATCGCCCACTTTATCGATGGCATCTGCGCCACAGATTGCATATTCAAAATTCACATTGTGACCGAACTTTTCGCAAACAGCGTTCATTACATTCACGCCTTGCTCGGATATTTCGGGACCGATACCGTCACCCGGTAAAACTGCAATTTTAAAGTTCATCGTTTATTTCTTTTTTATTTTAGATTTTATTCTTTTGAATAATCGTAGCGATTGTGAGACCCTTATTCCTTAGTCTCATATTCTTTTTCGATGATATTCAACATCTTCAAGGTTGCTTTGATGGCTGCTTCCGTCTGGTCGGCATCCAACCCACGAGTACGGAATACTTTGTCTTCAAAGCCCCAATTGATGGTCGTCTGCACAAATGCATCGGTTCGTCCACCCGGTGGAATCGTCACTGCGTAGTTGGTCAATACCGGAAACTTTCTTCCAAGAGTAACTTCATAGATTTTACGCAATGCACGCACAAAAGCATCGTATTGACCGTCTCCACTGGAGTTTTCTTCGTATTCTTTTCCATTAATCTCGACTTTAACAGTGGCCATTGGACGCAAACCGTATGCCAAGTTGACAATGTAGCTTTTCAACTTTACCTGTTCGTCCTCTACATTGTGCTTCAAGACATCACTCACAATGTATGGCAAATCTTCTTGTGTAACCAACTCTTTTTTGTCGCCCAACTGAATGATGCGTTCTGTAACCTTCTTCATGGCCTCATCACTCAACTCCAGCCCCAATTCTTCGAGATTTTTACGAATATTTGCCTTGCCGCTTGCTTTTCCCAACGCATATTCACGTTTCCGTCCAAAACGTTCGGGAAGCAAATCGTTGCAATAGAGATTATTTTTATTGTCGCCATCGGCATGAACTCCGGCAACTTGCGTGAATACATTTTCTCCGACTATCGGTTTGTTTGCCGGAATCGATATTCCGGAATAGGACTCGACAAGACGACTGGCATTGTTGAGTTTACTTTCATTGATATTCGTATCGGCATTGAAGTGATCTTTCAAGATGGCCTGAACCGAAGCCAAAGGAGCATTTCCACAACGTTCACCCAATCCATTGACAGAGGTATGTATTCCCTGACAACCGCTTAAGACTGCAGCCAACACATTAGAGATGGCTAAGTCATAATCGTTGTGTGCATGAAAGTCAAAATGGAGTTCCGGATAGCGTTTCCTCATTTTGCGCATGAACTCTATCACTTGTAAAGGATTTAAAACTCCCAATGTATCCGGCAACATAAATCGCTGAATAGGACAAGAGCGTAACGAATCCATCAATTGATAGACATACATTGGCGAATCTTTCATTCCATTGCTCCAATCTTCCAAATACAAGTTTACTTGAATGCCCATGCTTTGCGCTTGTTCAACGACTTGTATAATGTCGCGAATATGCTCTTCCGGAGTTTTCTTCAATTGCTGGACACAATGGCGCAAAGAACCCTTTGCCAATAGATTGACCACACGCCCGCCTGCCTGTTGAATCCAATTCAAAGAGAGTCCTCCATCTACAAAACCCAAGACTTCTACTCTATCAAGCAGATTGCGCCGAGAAGCCCAATCGCAAATCATCTTTACGGCTTCCAATTCTCCTTCAGAAACCCGGGCTGAAGCTACCTCTATCCGATCGACCTGCAATTCCTCTAAAAGCAGACGCGAAATCATCAGTTTCTCATGTGGAACGAACGAAACTCCGCTGGTTTGTTCACCATCGCGGAGGGTCGTATCCATTATCTCTATCTGGACATTTTTTCCCATGCTTCTATCTTTTCCCGATTCTCCAACAAGAAATCTATGTCATCCAGAGCATTCATCAAACAATATTTCTTATATCCGTTTATCTCGAAAGTCTCGCTCTCTCCGGTAGACAGATTTGTAACGGTTTGGTTAGGAACATCCACCCTTACCTGCATCTTCGGATTGGCCTGAATGCTAGTAAACAAGTTGGCAAGAAAATGTTCGCTCACAACTACAGGAAGAACGAAGTTATTCAATTCGTTGTTCTTATGAATATCTGCAAAGAAACTAGATATAACAACTTTAAACCCATATCCGGCGATTGCCCACGCCGCATGCTCCCGACTGGATCCACTACCAAAATTCTTACCTGCGACAAGGATTTCACCTCCGTAAAGGGGATTGTTGAGAACAAAGTCCGGTTTCAAATTTCCTTCTTTGTCGTATCTCCAATCACGAAAAAGATTGTCTCCAAAGAATTTCTCATCTCTGGTTGTCGCTTTCAGAAAACGTGCAGGTATAATTTGGTCTGTATCTACATTCTCAAGTGGAAGGGGAACGCAAGTACTCTCTATGATATCAAATTTTTGTTTCATCGTCTTGTTGTTTTAGTTTTTTATTACAGGAAATCTCTTGGGTCGGTAATCACTCCGGTTATTGCGGCAGCAGCAGCAACCAACGGACTAGCCAATACGGTTCGCGCTCCCGGTCCTTGTCTACCTTCGAAATTCCGATTGGAAGTTGACACAGAAAGTTTTCCTGCCGGTATTTTATCATCATTCATTGCCAAGCAAGCAGAACATCCGGGTTGTCGGATTTCAAATCCGGCCTGTTTCAGAATTACATCCAAGCCTTCTTCACGTATTTGAGAATCCACCATCCACGAGCCGGGAACCAACCAAGCAGTAACATGTTCGGCTTTCTTCTTTCCTTTTACGATTGATGCAAAAGCACGAAAATCTTCAATGCGTCCATTGGTACAAGCTCCAAGAAAAACATAGTCTACCTTTTTCCCTAACATTTTTTCTTGAGGGGCAAAGCCCATATAGTCCAATGACTTCATATATGAAATCTTTCCGGCCTCCGGAATTGTATCCAGACCGGGTATTTCTTGTGATATTCCGATGCCCATACCGGGATTGGTTCCATAAGTCACCATCGGTTCTATATCTTCCGCTTTGAAATTCAATTCTTTATCAAATACAGCATCTTCTCCACTTTTCAATGTTTTCCAATATTCAACTGCTTTTTCCCAATCATTTCCCTGCGGAGCATATTCTCTTCCCTTCAAGTATTCAAAAGTTGTTTCGTCCGGAGCGATAAAGCCGCCACGTGCACCCATTTCGATAGAGAGATTACACAACGTAAGTCTACCTTCCATGCTTAATGCCCGAATGGTAGAACCTGCATATTCAATAAAATAGCCGGTAGCTCCCGAAGTCGTCAGTTCAGACATCAGATATAAAGCAATATCTTTTGCAGTAACTCCCTTTTGAAGCACACCCTCTACATTAATACGCATCGACTTGGGTTTCTGTTGTAATATACATTGCGAGGCCATTACCATTTCGACCTCCGAGGTTCCGATACCGAAAGCTACTGCACCTACCGCACCGTGTGTAGACGTATGGGAATCTCCACAAACGATCGTCATTCCCGGCAAGGATAAGCCACGCTCAGGACCTACCACATGGATAATACCATTCTTGGGATGCATCATACCAAAATGTGTCAGTCCAAAATCTTTCGCATTCTTTTCCAAAGTATCCACTTGTGTCTTTGAAACAGGATCTTCTATCGGTTTATCCTGATCATGAGTTGGAGTATTATGATCTGGCATACAGAAAATCTGCTTCGGACGGAAACATTGCAATCCCCTTGCCCTTAAACCTTCGAAAGCCTGCGGACTGGTTACTTCGTGACAATACAGTCTATCTATATAAAGCTGTGTCGGACCATCTTCCACATTCTGCACAACATGTGCATCCCAGATTTTATCAAATAACGTATTCATATCCTAGTTTTATAATTTGAATTTGTTTATACAATCAATGTAAGCCTCAATCGAAGCGGCAATAATATCCGTATTTGCTCCAAATCCGTAATATACCTGTCCATCATATTCCACTTGCATGTGAACCTTACCTACATCATCACTACCTTTACTGATTGCCTGGATTGTAAACTCTTTCAGAGTCATCTGACGGTCTATTATTTTCTTCAAAGCTTTTATTGCTGCATCAACCGGTCCGTTTCCACTTGCACAATTCTCGAACTTTTCACCGGAGATATTCAATCCAAGACTCGCTACCGACTGGACTCCGACTCCACTCGTAACTTGCAAATAGTCTAATTTAATGCGATGATTCTGTGTTCTGTCTGCACCGGCTAACAAGAGAACATCATCGTCATTAATATCTTTCTTTTTATCGGCCAATTTCAAGAACTCCTCATAGACTTTATCCAACTTCTCCTGCCCCAACGTAACACCAAGGGTTTGCAAACGATTCTTTAATGCAGCACGACCACTTCTGGCTGTCAGAACAATGCTGTTGTCATCTATCCCGACATCTTTCGGATTGATAATTTCGTATGTTTGCACGTTCTTCAAAACACCATCTTGATGTATTCCCGATGAATGAGCAAACGCATTACGTCCGACAATGGCCTTATTGGGTTGTACCGGCATATTCATCAGACTGGATACCATTCGACTAGTCGGATATATCTTTTGAGTATTGATGTTTGACTCTATATCGATGTCATTGTGACATTTAATAATCATGGCCACCTCTTCCAACGATGTATTTCCGGCACGCTCTCCAATACCGTTAATCGTTACTTCTACTTGTCTTGCTCCATTCAGCACACCCGCCATTGTATTCGCCGTTGCCATTCCCAAGTCGTTGTGACAATGGGTAGAAATAATGGCATTATGAATGCCATTGACATGTTCCATCAAATAGTTGATTTTTGCGCCATATTCCGAGGGGAGGCAATAGCCGGTTGTGTCAGGAATATTAACGACTGTTGCTCCGGCTTTAATCACAGCTTCTACTACACGGGCCAAATATTCGTTTTCTGTACGGCCGGCATCTTCAGCATAGAACTCCACATCTTCTACGTACCTCTTGGCATATTTTACAGCAGCTACGGCACGCTCTATAATCTCCTCTCTATTGGAATTAAACTTATATTTAATGTGGCTGTCGCTTGTACCAATACCTGTATGAATACGTTTATGCCTTGCATACTTCAAGGCTTCGGCTGCGACATCAATATCTCGTTCAACAGCACGGGTCAACGCACAAATGGTCGGCCATGTCACAGCTTTGGATATTTCTATCACAGAATTAAAATCTCCCGGACTTGATACAGGAAATCCGGCTTCAATAACATCGACTCCCAATAATTCCAATTGTTTTGCTACTTGAATTTTCTCAATCGTATTCAACTGACAACCGGGAACCTGTTCACCATCACGAAGAGTGGTGTCGAAAATAAACAATCTGTCACTCATATTCTTTTCTTCTATTTTATTATTTCATACTTTCGCTTTCTCAATAAAAAAAGCCTTTCACACAAGGGAAGTGAGAAAGGCTCTTTGAAAATTTCATTTATATTCAACAATATACACAGCACTCACTTCCCACCAGAATTCCTAGTAGAATAATAATATTTAGCAAGTGAATATTGAAGAATTGTATCATTGTTCTTTCTTATTTCTATTTTTAACGCTGCAAAGGTAAAGAGTTTTTTTTAACCGAAAAAGAAAAAAGAAAGTTTTTTCTTGTTTTAACTATCTTTTTTACTACTAAAAACATTTTCAAGTTGATTTCTGTCCGAATTCTTAGTTCTTCTTACAGATATTAAAGAGCTTTATTGGGGAGAAATTAAATCTAAGCCTAGACACTGAAACACAAAAAAAGCTGTGATACCTTTTAAGCAATAGAATATCACAGCCTTTTTGAACCTTTTCAGGTATTGCTTCTCCTTTATCGGATTACAATTTTTCTCCTATTATATATATAGATACCATTTTCCAAATCAGCATCTTTAATATTTTTGATTCCTTGAAGGAGTTTCCGGCCGGATAAATCATACACATCCGACTCTCCTTCTTCTTCCAATGTGCCGACTTCGATTCCATTCACGACATCCGGATTGCGAGAAAGCAATAAGGCATTGCGCAAAGCTTTATAAGTATCATACAACACTTCGTAAGCATCTGCCGCCGATACATTTTGCGCTTGTTCATAGGCTTGTTGCAGAATTTGACGATAGATATCTTCCAAGCTTTCTTCGCTTAACTTCTCTTTGGCTACAGCAGTCATGGAGATTAGCAGTTCATAGATTTCTTCTTCCGAACGATTTGCTGTCACATCCGTAAGTTTGAGGTTATCGAATCCGACAAACATCTCACTTCCATTCGCTGTGTGAAGTGCTGTCACACCCCAAACAACTTCACCGCTACCCTTATAGCCAAATACGACATGACCTGTTTGCCAATCGGAAGCACTGGTCGGTGCAGTTCCACTTACAGTCTCTCCATTGGAGGTTGCCCATACAGAACCGCTACCTCCACTACCACTTTGCCACATATCAGCAGAAAGACGGTAGTAACCGGCCGGCAAAGTATCATTCGTCTGCGTCAATGCAATAGAAGATGTCCCCCACTTATGCCGTACCAAATAAGCGTTTTTCTCATTGGAAGCTGTCAAAGGCACAGAAGCAAACAAACTTGCATAGAGGCAAGAAGAGTTCAATATGCTCATGTCATTTTCATTTCCGTTGGTGTAATTTACTCTCCAGCCTTCCGGAACATAAATGGCTCTATCGGAAGTTACGCCCGAACCGGCCAAGACACTATACGAAGCTTCAAATCCGGGATTCTGTACATAAGCAGTACAATCAATGTTCAAATCTTCATTTTCTTGCCGAATCCCTTGCAGATTCTTAATCTCATTAACCGTCAGGGCCGTATTGTAAACAGATAAATCATCCAAGGTTCCTACATAATCGCCGTTGTCATTAGCTACGGAGCTGTCCCACCATTGCGTTCTTCCTATATAATTGCGATTACATGCCGCATTCTCTGCTATCATATAAGCCTCGTTTTGGTTGTTTGTTCCGCTTCCGACCAACTCTCCGTCTATGTAAATTCGAGTATCTTTCGTTGCAGCATCAAAGGTTACAGCAACCAAATAAGTCGTACCGGACTGCAACGCGGTAGCTCCGCTTACCATCGTAGTAGTTCCACCATTATATTTAATTCCGGCAGCCAACGTATTGGCACGTAAAAAGAGACTGTTTCCCGAAGAGTAACCGAAATCATAGAATCTCGGAGCCGCTTGCAACGAAGAGGGGGTAGCCTTGAACAAAACTGTATAACTCCGCAAGCTATCCATTACTTCTGCCGGGACTACAGCATATCCGTTCGTAGAAAAGGCAACGGCTTTATTTGCTGTCAGATTCAACGTTCCGTCTATCGAAGCCGAACCTTGTAAAAGCAGGTCGAAACGATGGGCACTTGCATCTTTCACATATTTCTTACCATTGCTTTCATAAAGGTTTTCAGCCTCAAAATCGTAAGCAACAAGCAAGTTCTTTTCGATATCACGAGGAAGAGCTGCGACCTCGAAGCTACGCTCTGCATCCTGTACACGAGCTGTCAAATGCACAAGCGTCTCCGTTTCCGGTGCAATGAATGTTCCATCGGCCCGAATGATCTCCGGATTATCGGAAATCCACTCTACCTTTTCTCCACCCAATTTTTCAGGAAGTACCAAGTCGGTAATAACTTGTGCCGGTATGGAAAGCGATTGCAGAATCTGCTGATTCAACAAACTCTTCAAGGTTGCCTGACTGACACCTCCCTCATAAGCTACTACACTGTTTAACAATCCGGTATATCCTCCAACCAGGATTTTCTCAGGTCGGCTTAGAGTCACGTCTGCCAAGCACATTTCAATCAACCCATTGCGATATAGAATTAATTGTGTTCCATCATAGGTCAACGACAGGTTGAAAGCCTTCAACGGAGTAGGCCAATTATCTCCACTTGTACCGGAAGAGTTTGTCGCCCAGTTGTCAGACGTATAGAGTTTGTTGCTGCTGACATAACGCGTATCACCTATTTGTATATAGAGTTTCGCATCAGACTGTCCGACTCCTACTGTAAACCCATCACCGGCCAAAAGTGTGCCATAATAGGCAGATTCGCTCAACTGAAGATTCACGTTGACGCTGAACCCTGTTTCATTTTCAGATATGGGCAATACCAATTCCTCCTTATCCGAAGTAAGCATGCTCTTCGATGCATACTCTGTCTGTACCAAAACCGCAGGATTAGCTATTTCCTCTTTCCATTCATAGTCGCAGTGGATAGCTGTAGGATAACCGGCC
>JAFUNW010000304.1 GCA_017472905.1 Bacteroidaceae bacterium | reverse complement strand
TTCTTTCTTTGAGGGCAGCAAAGATACGCTCCTCCAATTCTTCTGCCAGTTCCGGGTTGTCTTGAATCAGCTGTTTGCTTGCATCGCGTCCCTGTGCCAATTTGCTATCGTTGTAGCTGAACCAGGAACCACTCTTCTTGATGATACCTAGTTCTACACCGAGGTCGATGATTTCGCCTGCACGTGAGATTCCTTCTCCAAACATGATGTCGAATTCTGCTTTGCGGAAAGGAGGAGCCACTTTGTTCTTTACCACTTTTACGCGAGTTTGGTTACCGATGACTTCTTCGCCATCTTTGATTTGTTGTGCTCGGCGAATGTCAAGACGTACGGATGCATAGAACTTCAGTGCGTTTCCTCCGGTTGTTGTTTCCGGATTGCCGAACATGATGCCGATTTTCTCGCGCAATTGGTTGATAAAGATACACGTGGTGTTTGTCTTGTTGATGGTTGAAGTGAGCTTACGCAAGGCTTGCGACATGAGGCGGGCTTGCAAGCCTACTTTGTTGTCGCCCATGTCGCCTTCTATTTCTGCTTTAGGGGTAAGAGCGGCCACAGAGTCGATGACGATGATATCGATAGCTGATGAACGAATGAGTTGGTCTGCTATCTCCAATGCCTGTTCTCCATTGTCGGGTTGTGATATCCACAGATTGTCGATGTCAACACCCAGTTTGGCTGCATAGAAACGGTCGAATGCGTGTTCTGCATCAATAAAGGCTGCAATGCCTCCGGCTTTTTGTGCTTCTGCAATGGCGTGAATGGCCAAGGTTGTTTTACCGGATGATTCCGGTCCATAGATTTCAATGATGCGTCCGCGTGGATATCCTCCTACGCCCAATGCGGCATTCAATCCGATGGAGCCGGTCGGGATGACTTCGATGCTTTCGATGTTGTCATCGCCCATTTTCATGATGGACCCCTTACCGAAGTTCTTTTCGATTCGGTCCATTGCAGCTTGCAAGGCTTTTAGTTTTTCGTTGTTGGCGAAAGCGGTTTCTTCGCCGGTATCTTTTTTTGCCATATATTTAATGTTTAAGATTTGTATCCTTTTTATTTGTTTCCTTCGTTTGTTTGTAGGATTTGCGAGGCATGTTCTTTTACCTTGATGTCCTTGGGAAGAAAGATGCGCTCGATGATGCCCTCTTCGTTAAGGATAAAGGTTGTGCGAAAAGTGCCCATGTACTTGCGTCCGCACATGCTCTTTTCTCCCCATACTCCGAATTTTTCTACCAGTGTTTTGTCTGTATCGGTAATCAAGGGAAAAGGCAACTCGTTTTTAGTGATGAACTTTTGGTGTGAAGCAGCACTGTCTACGCTTACACCTACAACTTCGTAGCCGCACCGTTGCAACTCCGTATAGTTGTCGCGCAGGTTGCAGGCTTCAGAGGTGCATCCGGGTGTATTGTCTTTCGGATAGAAATAGAGTACCAGTTTCTTTCCGGCATATTGTGACAGGCGGACTTCTTCGCCCTGTTCATTGACGCCCAACAGTTCGGGGGCTTTGTCTCCTAAGGTCATAATTTCTTTTTTTTTATGTAGTTATTGCTTCGCAGGAAGTTTATAAAGGTTTCCTTTATTATTCATTACAGTTCCAGATCACCGTCAAATACTTCGTGCCAAGGCAATCCTTGTTTGTTCAATTGTTCCATGAATGGATCCGGATCGAATTCTTCTACGTTCCAAACTCCCGGACGTTTCCACAGTCCCTTGAAATACATCATGGCACCAATCATGGCCGGAACTCCGGTTGTATAGCTGACACCTTGCATGCCTGTCTCTTTGTAGGCAGCTTGGTGGCTGCAGTTGTTGTATACATAATAGGTACGTTCCTTTCCGTCTTTGATGCCTCGGATGCGGCAACCGATAGAAGTTTCTCCTTCGTAATTTTCTCCCAAATCTTGTGGGTTGGGGAGTACAGCTTTGAGGAATTGTAACGGTACGATTTTAACACCGTTGTATTCCACTTCGTCAATGCGGGCCATACCGATGTTTTGAATGACGCGCAGGTGAGTCAGATACTCCTGTCCGAAAGTCATCCAAAAGCGAGCTCGTTTGATGGTCGGGTAATTCTTAACCAACGATTCCAGTTCTTCGTGGAAAAGAAGATAGGAGTCTCTAGGTCCGATGTTGGGGTAAGTCAAGTCTTTGTGAATTTCCATCGGTTGGGTGGTAATCCATTGTCCGTTTTCGTAATACCGTCCGTTCTGAGTGATCTCTCGGATATTGATTTCCGGGTTGAAGTTTGTGGCAAAAGCCTTGTGGTGATTACCTGCATTGCAGTCTACAATGTCGAGATAGTGTATCTCATCAAAATGGTGCTTGGCTGCGTATGCTGTATAGACTCCGCTGACTCCCGGGTCGAAGCCGCATCCCAGAATGGCTGTCAGTCCGGCCTCTTCGAAGCGTTGTTTGTATGCCCATTGCCAGCTGTATTCAAAGTGAGCCTCGTCTTTCGGCTCATAGTTGGCGGTGTCGAGGTAGTTCACTCCGGCTTTCAAACAAGCCTCCATGATGGTCAGGTCTTGATAGGGGAGAGCCACATTGATGACAATCTCCGGCTTGAAGTCATTGAAGAGAGCTACCAATTCGTCTACGTTGTCGGCATCGACCTGTGCGGTTTTGATATTTGGGTTACCAATTGCTTTGACTACTGCATCGCACTTTGATTTTGTTCTACTCGCAATCATAATGTCGGTGAAGACATCGGGATTTTGTGCTACCTTGTGAGCGACAACCGTACCTACGCCGCCGGCTCCAATAATTAAAACTCTGCCCATTTTTGTTTCAGTTGATTTGATTGTTTATAACCGTTTGAATTCATTATTTGGTCGCAAAGATAATGTAAACCGAGCGAAAGATGAAATAACTTGTTTGTTTTTTAATCTGAAGCCTTGTCTATTTTTGATTTTATTGCAAATAGGTTGTCAAAGAGTGCTTAATAAGGAGGCGAAGGAGGCCTTAATCTGCTGGGCAGCAGAGTTCGGTTTGCTGCCCAACAGATTCTCGTTTGCTGGGCAGCAAAAAATGTTCCGCAAGGCAGCAGATTTTTGTGCGCGGCTTCCGGATTTTATGCCGGAGTACGTCAGCTCATCGACTGCTCGGAATGTTTAATCTTATTAAAACGGTCGGCTTCTATTCGGCATGTAAGGCTTTGGAGATTAAAATTGCCTTTTGGAATGCCGAAGTAGCAAAAAGGATACTTCGACCGGAGAAACAGGCCGAAAAAATGCTTTTATGGGGAGATAAACCAAAGAATTCGGGAAAAAGAGTGTCATTTAGAAAGAAAGGACTAACTTTGTGAACACAATAATCATTAATAATTAGGTATTGAAATGGAATTAAAGAATCTTCAATCTGGTTTTAACGGAAACATTTGGCAAACGGAAATTAATGTCAGGGACTTTATTCAGAACAATTACACTCCGTATGAGGGGGACGAGTCGTTTCTTGTGCCTTCAACGGAAAATACACGCAAGGTGTGGGATAAGCTGACCGAACTCTTTGTTGTGGAACGGGAAAAAGGTGTGTTGGACGCTGAAACCAAACTTCCTCAAAGCATTGATACCTATGGTCCGGGTTATATAGATAAAGAAAACGAAGTGATTGTGGGTTTGCAGACTGATGCTCCCTTGAAGCGAGGCATTTTCCCTAAAGGAGGAATCCGCATGGTTGAGAATGCGCTGAAGGCTTATGGCTATCAGTTGGACCCCATGACCAAGGAAATTTTTACGAAATATCGCAAGACGCACAACGAAGGTGTTTTCTCGGCATATACCGAAGAGATATTGGCTGCTCGTCATTCACACATCATTACCGGTTTGCCCGATGCATATGGACGTGGAAGAATTATTGGTGACTATCGCCGTGTGGCGTTGTATGGAACGGCGAACTTGATAGAAGAGAAAAAGCGATTTTTCAAACGACTGGATATCCAAGAGGTAACGGACGAAATTGTGCAGCAACGCGAAGAAATCAGCGAACAGATTCGTGCCTTGAAGAGTTTCGAGAAGATGGCTGCCGGATACGGATTCGATGTTACTCGTCCGGCACAGGATGCCCGCGAAGCCGTTCAGTTTGTATATCTGGCATATTTGGGAGCGGTGAAAGACCAAGACGGAGCAGCTATGTCCATCGGACGTATTTCTACTTTCTTGGATATTTATATAGAAAAAGATTTGCAGGCCGGAAAACTGACAGAGACGGAGGCACAAGAATTGATAGACCAACTGATTATTAAATTGCGCATTGTTCGCTTCTTGCGTACACCGGAATACAACGATTTGTTCTCCGGAGACCCCGTATGGGTTACAGAGTCTTTGGGCGGAAAAGGAATGGACGGACGTTCGTTGGTAACGAAAACCTCGTATCGCTTCCTGCACACCTTATATAATTTAGGACCGGCTCCGGAACCCAACTTGACAGTGCTGTGGTTCGAAGATGCTCCGGAGAATTGGAAACGTTATTGTGCCAAGGTGTCGATAGACACTTCGGCTATTCAGTACGAGAACGATGATTTGATGCGTCCGGACTATGGTGATGATTATGGTATTGCTTGTTGTGTTTCTCCGATGAAAATAGGTAAACAGATGCAGTTTTTCGGTGCACGTGCAAACTTGGCTAAGTGTATGCTTTATGCCATCAATGGCGGACGCGATGAGCGCAGCGGAGAACAGATAGCTCCGATGTTTGAGCCTATTATCGGTGAATACCTGACCATCGAAGAGTTTATGCCCAAGTTCGAGCAAATGATGCGTTGGTTGGCCAAGGTCTATGTAATCGCGTTGAAGATTATCCACTATATGCACGATAAGTATGCATACGAAGCATACGAAATGGCATTGCACGATGGTGATGTGGAACGTATTCGGGCTACGGGTATTGCCGGACTTTCGATTGTAGCAGACTCTATTGCGGCTATTCGCGACACCAAAGTACGCATCATTCGTGATGAACGCGGATTGGCGGTTGACTTTGAGCGTGAAGGCGAGTATGTTCCATTTGGTAACAACGATGATCGTACCGATAGCATAGCAGTGGACATCACTGAACGCTTCATGGAGTATCTTCGTCAGCATCAAACTTATCGTCATGCAGTGCCGACCCAGTCTGTTTTGACCATTACTTCGAATGTCGTATATGGTAAGAACACCGGCTCTACTCCGGATGGACGTAAAGCAGGAATGCCGTTTGCTCCGGGAGCCAATCCGATGAATGGACGCGATGTGAAAGGAGCTGTAGCCGCGCTGTCTTCTGTTGCGAAACTGCCTTTCCAGCATGCACATGACGGTATTTCTTATACTTTTGCCATTTCTCCGGCCACATTGGGTAAGAATCGTGAGACTCAAATCAACAATCTGGTGGCTCT
>JAFUNW010000303.1 GCA_017472905.1 Bacteroidaceae bacterium | reverse complement strand
GGATGTGGTTATCAGCGATGCCAAGCAGGGTATTGTGGTAAGCCAAGCCGAAGGTGTGACCTTTGAAAACGTGCGCATCGAGACCGAAGGCGATCAGTTGAACGTGAAGAATGCCAAAGGCTTGAGCGTGAACGGCGAAACTTACGAAGAAATAGGTTTCGAGGCGAAGAAGATAGCGTTGTAAGTTTATTAAGAGGAGTTTAAAAATCCATAAATGAAAATCTACACAAAGACCGGCGACACCGGTACAACCAGTCTGGTAGGTGGGAAGCGCGTATCAAAGACTCACGTTCGTTTGGAAGCATACGGCACGGTGGATGAGTTGAGTGCCTACTTGGGATTGTTGCAAACCTATTTGCCAAAAGAGGAAGAGAAATCTTTGATTCAATGGGTGCAAAACCGCCTGTTTGATTTGGGCTGCCGGTTGGCCACAGAGGATGATTCTCCTTATTTGGTTCGAATACCGGAGGTGGGTGTGGACGAGGTTGTCCGTTTGGAGCAAGTCATTGATGAGATGCAACAAGGATTGCCGCCTCTTCGTAGCTTTGTTTTGCCGGGAGGATGTCGGGAGGCGTCTCTCTGTCACGTTTGTCGTACCGTTTGTCGGCGAGCCGAACGGCGTGTGTTGGCAATGACAGACGAGGGGATTGCTGTAGACGAACGATTGGTGGCATTTTTGAATCGTCTTTCCGATTTTTTGTTCGTCTTGGCCCGCAAAATGAACAATCTAAGCGGTTGTGAAGAAATTTTCTGGGAGAAAGCTTGCAATTGAGAATATTTGTTTTATTTTTGCGGCCGAATTTTAAAAGAGAGTCTAAAATCTCATAAATTATTAACTTACGGTGTGGAATGATTCTTTGCCCGGTGAAAAATGCTCGGACAAACTCCGAATTTCGGCAGAGCGAATTAAACACCCACTTAAAAACGGACAAAATTATGTATTGGACATTGGAATTGGCATCGAAATTGGAAGATGCTCCTTGGCCTGCTTCCAAGGATGAATTGATAGACTATGCAGTGCGTTCAGGCGCTCCATTGGAGGTAATTGAAAACCTGCAAGAGATAGAAGATGAGGGCGAAATATACGAATCCATCGAGGATATTTGGCCGGATTATCCGAGCAAAGAAGACTTCTTCTTCGATGAGGAGGAATATTAAGAGCTACTTGTCTTAAGACGTATTGCAAATAAATTTATACAGAAGATATTGAAGTCGTTAAAAACTTCGATATCTTCTTTTTTTGCAGGATTTTTCTCCGGTGGAGGGTGTCGATAAGGGAAAGCTTCCGAATGCGATAAATTTTTAAAGAATTCGTTGTGAATCATGGGAGTTACGGGGCCTATTTTGCAGGGAAAATAGTTTTTTTTAATTTTTTAAGGGAAAAATGTGGGGAATTGTGGGGAATTGTGTATCTTTACACCCGAGTTTTAATTGGTAAAGATGTCAGCAGTGGAATTCATAGGCAGTAGTGACGCAAAAGTCGACTCGAAAGGTCGTCTTTTTTTTCCCGCTTCGTTTCGCAAAATAATGCAAGAAACCGGAGAGGCGGGGCTGATTATGCGCAAAGATGTGTTTCAAAACTGCCTGGTTCTTTATCCGGAGTCGGTTTGGAAGACCCAATTGGCCGGTTTGCGTAGCCGACTTAGCCGATGGGACAGACGTGAGCAAATGATATTCCGTCAATTTGTAGCCGATGTGGAACTTCTGACGCTTGATGCTAACGGACGGGTTCTTCTGCCCAAACGTTATCGCGACATGGTGGGTATTTTGCAAGATGTTCGTTGGGTAGGAATGGCTGATACCATAGAACTTTGGCCCGGCGAACGAATGAACGAGCCTTTCATGGAGCCGGAAGAGTTCAGCACAGAGTTGGAGCGGCTGATGAATGGTGAGAGTCTTACGGAAAATGAGAGTCGCTAGCGCATTTTTGTAGAACATTTAGGAATATTAGGTAGGGATATGGAGGTTGGAAAAGAAAAGAATACAGTTTCAGACGTATATCATGTGCCGGTGATGCTTGAGCAGAGTATATCCGGGATGAATCTGAGTCCGGATAGCGTGTGTGTGGATGTTACATTGGGCGGAGCCGGACATTCTCGTGAGATTTTGCAGCGTTTGGGGGATAACGGTCGCTTGTTCGGCTTTGATCAGGATTTGGATGCTGAACGAAATATTCCGGCGGATACCCGATTTACTTTTGTTCGGAGTAATTTCCGGTATTTGAAGAATTTTATGCGTTATCATGGTGTTTCTTCTGTGGACGCGATATTGGCAGACTTGGGCGTTTCTTCCCATCATTTTGATGATTCGACTCGTGGCTTCTCGTTTCGTTTTGATGGGGCGTTGGATATGCGCATGAATAGGCGATCCGGACGAACGGCTGCGCAAATATTGAATGAAGAGAGTGAAGAACGCTTGGCTGATATATTTTATCTATATGGAGAATTGAAAAATAGCCGGCGCTTGGCCTCTGCTTTAGTGAAAGCGCGTTCGGTTTCACCGATACAGACAACGGAGGAATTCCTGACGGCTGTGCGTCCGCTCTTTGGTCGCGAACGCGAGAAGAAAGAGCTGGCAAAGGTTTTTCAGGCTCTTCGCATGGAGGTAAATCATGAGTTGGATGCGTTGCGTGAAATGTTGTATGCGGCAACAGAATTGCTTCGTCCGGGCGGACGATTGGTGGTGATAACCTATCATTCTTTGGAAGATCGCATGGTTAAGAATGTGATGCGTACCGGTAATGTAGAGGGAAAGGCGGAACAGGATTTCTTTGGAAATGTGCGCTCTCCGTATCGTTTGATTAATACAAAAGTTCTTGTGCCGGACGATGAAGAATTGCAAAGCAATCCGCGTTCACGTAGTGCGAAATTAAGAATAGCGGAAAAGAGATAGAAAAAAGGCTTTTACTCTCTCCTTATAATATATATGGTGATAAAGAAGAATGGAAACGGAAAAGAATGTACATACTCCAAATGGTGAAGAGAAGTCAACTCCGAATCGGGGAATGAGCTTGAAGAAGATTTTCTTGGGCGACTTCTTGTTGAGCGATTTTTTGCGTAGGCAAGCATTGTTGGCAGTTTTGCTGATGGTTTATACGGTGATTTATGTCGGTAATCGTTATGCTTGCCAAAAGGAATTGGTGGAAATTGATAAATTGCGCAAAGAACTTGTGGATATAAAATATGATGCATTGACGCGTTCCAGTGAGTTGACGGAGCGTACTCGTCAATCTCGGATAGAGGAATATGTTTCATCCGGAGAAAGCCGTTTGCAAATGTCGACAACTCCCCCTTATGTCGTTGAAAAATAAAGCATATCTTCCGTTATAACCTTGTTAGGCAAATAGATGTATGGAATTTAAGAAAAGCATATCGGTTCGTTACTTTTCAATCGTGTTATTGATGGTGTTGGTGGCTTTGAGCGTCATTGTT
>JAFUNW010000302.1 GCA_017472905.1 Bacteroidaceae bacterium | reverse complement strand
TCCTTCGTCTTTTATCAGGAAATTATCCGGAACATACAGTTCGCTCCAGTTCAAGTAGCCCGCATCACGAACTCCCTCCATCGATTCGGCATTGCACTTTACTTGCAGTTCATAGGCCAAGGCTTCCAGCAATTTCGGTTCGTAGTCGGGAATCATAATCTCCTCCAAAGTAAGCAGATAGCCCGTTTTCATGTCGAAATTGAGCCAACGGGCAAAGATATGAGGGTGTGCACCTCCCATGTAGGAGGAGTGGTCGGCCACATAATTCACCACCTTTCCTTGACGCGCGACATCGGTCTGCGTCTGAATGTCGATTTCGTAGTTGAGCCAAGCATGTGTATCGTCTTTTTCAGATTCGGTTCCTTGCATGTAAAGTGTTGTAATAACTGAACGATACTCTGTCAATAAATCGTCAACGTAGAGGTCTACTGCTTCTGTTGGAGAAAGCGGCGTATCCATGCCCAATACTTTGCGAACCAACTCTCGGTTGATACGGGGCGCAACTGTGTCTCCTTCAGTTTCTTTGACATAGGCAAAGTTTATGTTGTACCAACAGGTTGACTCTTTTTTTCCTCTCGACAAAGTCAGGCTGTCGCTAACGGTTTTACGCTCGAAGGTCACTTCTCGCGGAGCTGATTCGCAAGCGGCGAACAGGCAACAGATAACCCCAAACATCCACAAGGGGAAAATGGAATATCGTAAATGTTTTTTTTGTTTCATAATCTAGTTTTTTTACAGGTTAAAGACAATTCTTGCACAGAGGTTCTCACGTAATCGCGCTCCCAATCTTCAGGCTTCAAGACCCGATGGTCAAAAGCAAGCAAATCAATGTCCATCTTCACGATGCCGTTGGCTTTATCAGAAGGCGTACGTCCGCATAAACGCTCGACTCGCTTAAATTGTTCGCATACTTCGCCCGCCTCCAAGTCGGTAACGAAAAAGGCTACCCGATTGCAAAACACGGCCGGATTCGGGAAATTCACCGGTTCGGTCCATCGGGAATCGGCCCAATACACATCCGACAAGACGGCCTCCAGTTCGCGACAGGCCAAGCCGATGTTTTTTTCTCTGTCGACATTGCAGCCCAAGCAGACGTATCCGCTGTGCAAACGATGGGCTTCCGAAGGAGTTTTCATTCTTTCAACAATCTCACATTTTGGTTTTGACTATGCAAATTAACGGTTTTTTTAGCGAACTGCAAAATTCTTGCTCCACAACTTCTCTTTTCTGCAAAGAGATAACGATGAAGGCTTTTCGGAATGTCGCCCCCGCAGCGCAAAATCTGTCGTGCTTCAGAATTTTTTTTGCCGTGCAGCGGACGAATTTCTGTTGGGCAGCAGAACCTTTTTTGCCGTGCAGCAGACGAACTTCTGTTGGGCAGCGGACGAGACTCTGCTGGGCAACAGATTTTTCTTCGCAACCGTCTCCCTTGAACTACGAATTTCCCACTCTGAAAAAAGAGGAGAAGAGAGAAAAGGAAAGGGGAGGGGAAAAGAAAAAAAAAGAAAAGAAAATTAAATAAAAGAAAAGTGAAAGAAAACAATCATCAATCCCTAAATCCCTTTCTTCTTTCCGAAAGAGGAAAAAAGAAAGGGACTTGCGCTTACAAAGCGGGAAAGAGGCTGAAGGAGATTTTTTTGCTGTTTTTTCAAAAAAATATAGTAACTTTGTCACGCTTTAATATGCCAATCGAAAAAAAGCAGTGAAAGAAACAGCTGCCCTGACAGCTCTATAATCTAAACAAAACAATGGAAATGAAAATGAAATTCATAGGAATCATACCGGCCCGATATGCCTCTACACGCTTTCCGGCCAAACCTTTGGCCCTTCTTGGAGGAAAACCGGTAATACAACATGTTTACGAAAAAGTAAACGGCATACTTGACGAAGCATACGTAGCTACCGATGACGAACGTATCGAACAGGCCGTAAAAAGCTTCGGAGGAAAAGTCGTCATGACTTCGCCGAACCACAAAAGCGGAACAGACCGCTGCTACGAAGCCTATTCCAAAATCGGAGAAGGATACGACATCATCGTGAATATCCAAGGAGACGAACCTTTCATTCACCCGTCACAACTGGCCTCCATCAAAGAGTGTTTCAACGATCCGAATACCGACATAGCTACGCTCGTCAAACCATTTACACCCGAAGATGGATGGGAAAGTTTGAAAAACCCCAATTCCCCCAAAGTGGTCATGGACTGCAACCAATATGCGCTCTATTTCAGTCGCTCCGTCATTCCCTACAAACGTGGATGCGAAACGGACGAATGGCTCCGAAAACAGACTTACTACAAACACATCGGACTATATGCCTATCGTGCCAACACGCTGGCGGAAATAACCCGGCTGCCCCAATCTCCGTTGGAACTGGCCGAATCGTTGGAGCAATTGCGATGGCTGGAAAACGGATATCGAATCAAAGTCGGAACCACCTTCATCGAAACCATCGGAATCGACACTCCGGAAGACCTTGAACGAGCCGAAGATTTTCTGGCAAGAAGAATGTAAGAAGAGTGTTGAAAGAATAAAAAACAGAGGTAAAAAACACCAGCAAGAATCTGAAATCCCCCCAAAGCAGATGATAGACCGAAAAAAACGCCCGGATATTCGTCCGATAGAACAAATCGACATTCAAGAACCTCTCACGCAAATCATGCCCAACGGAATTCCATTGCATATCATCCAAGCGGGAAGCGAAGAGGTGGTACGTATGGACATACTCATTCATGCCGGAATTTGGCATCAGACTTGTCCGTTACAAGCGGCATTTACCAACCGCATGTTGCGCGAAGGAACCTTGCAAATGGACTCTGCTAAAATCTCTGAACGATTGGACTATTACGGAGCATGGGTCGAACTGACAGCTACAATGAACTGCAATATTCTGACGCTTTATACCCTCAACAAATATTTCCGGCAAACGCTCTCTATAGTGGGTAACATGATGAAAGAGCCGAACTTTCCGGAAAAGGAATTGGGAATCACGCTCAACACCAACAAGCAGCAATTTCTGATAAATGAACAAAAAACAAAAATAATAGCGCACAAAGCATTCAGCAAAAACCTTTTCGGAGAACAACATCCGTGCGGAAAATTCGCACAAGC
>JAFUNW010000301.1 GCA_017472905.1 Bacteroidaceae bacterium | reverse complement strand
GACTGGCGTATTTTGGAAGAGAAGTGCAGGGATTGGGCTCGTCGAGGCGAAGATTTCTATATTGTCTGCGGCCCCGTATTGAAAGAGGGGGTGAAGCATAAGCGCATCGGTCGCAACAAGGTGACTGTGCCGGAGGGATTTTTCAAAGTCCTTTTGGTTTTGGGCGATAAAGAGCGGGCTGTAGGTTTTCTCTATCCCAACGATGATTGCGAAGCCGACCTGAGCACGTATGCCGTAAGCGTAGACAGTGTGGAAGCCGTTACAGGTATCGATTTCTACGCTTCGCTCGAAGACGATGTGGAGCAGAGGTTGGAAGCCGAGAATGCCATCCGGCAATTTGTCGGTCGGAAAAAATAGTCCGCAGACGGCTTGACGAAAAAAACGTGTAAGGCGACACATTTCTTGCCTGCGATGTTTGGCTGTTTGCGATTAACTCGCTACCTTTGCAGCCTATGAAAAGGAAAGATGCCGGAGTGGTCGATCGGGCCGCACTCGAAATGCGGTGAACGGGCAACTGTTCCCAGGGTTCGAATCCCTGTCTTTCCGCAGAGCAGAGGGAGAATTTCCGCTTAGGGTGGTGTTCTTCCTTTTTTGTTTATAGATTTTATATGACTTCTTCGTTAATCGGCTTTTTCAACGGCTTTCTTTTTGGAGGAGTTAACCAATTTGATAATTATGGCAAAAGAAAAATCAATCTACGTGTGTGCGCAGTGTGGAAATGACTCACCGAAATGGGTGGGACGCTGTCCGGTTTGTGGCGCATGGAACTCCTATGCAGAACAGGTCGTTCGTAAGGAAACAGTTGGTCAAGCTCATCGTGTACGCGTAGCTGCCGGATTGGGGGAGGGACAGTCGCGTCCGCAAACCTTTAGCGAAATAGAAACAGGTAGTGAAGTGCGCATCGACCTGCACGACCAAGAGTTGAATCGCGTATTGGGCGGCGGATTGGTTCCCGGCTCGTTGGTGTTGTTGGGCGGCGAGCCCGGCATAGGCAAGTCTACGCTGGTTTTACAGACCGTTTTGGGAATGACCGATCGGCGCATTCTTTACGTCAGTGGAGAGGAGAGTCCGCGTCAGCTCAAGCTCCGTTCGGAGCGTATAGAGCACACTCCTTCGGAACAGTGCCTGATTCTGTGCGAAACTTCCTTGGAACAAATCTATACACACGTCAAGAATGTACGTCCCGAACTACTCATCATTGATTCTATTCAGACTATTTCGACAGAAGTGGCCGACTCTTCGCCGGGAAGCATTACGCAAGTGCGCGAATGTGCCGCATCTATTCTGAAATTTGCCAAGGAAAGCAACACTCCCGTCATCCTCATCGGACACATCAACAAGGAGGGAATGATTGCCGGACCCAAAGTCTTGGAACATATCGTGGATACTGTGCTTCAGTTCGAGGGAGATCAACAATATATGTACCGCATTCTTCGAAGTATAAAGAATCGTTTTGGAAGCACCGCCGAGCTGGGTATCTATGAGATGCGGCAAAACGGACTTCGGCAGGTCAGTAATCCAAGCGAACTATTGCTCAGCAGCGAACACGAGGGGATGAGCGGCGTAGCCGTAGCGTGCACCATCGAGGGGGTACGTCCGTTTTTGATTGAGACGCAGGCTCTGGTCAGTACGGCTGTTTATGGAACCCCACAACGCTCCTCTACCGGATTCGATACGCGCCGAATGAACATGCTTTTGGCCGTATTGGAGAAGCGGGTGGGCTTTAAATTGGCTCAAAAGGATGTCTTCTTGAACATAGCCGGTGGGTTGCGGGTGAAAGATCCGGCCATCGACTTGGCTGTGATAACGGCCATTTTGTCGAGCAACATGGATGCACCGGTAGAATGCGGCCTCTGCATGGCCGGAGAGGTAGGTCTTTCGGGGGAAATACGTCCGGTAAACCGCATCGAGCAACGCATTGCCGAGGCTGAAAAGCTGGGATTCTCCACCATCATCGTGCCGAAACACAATCTGCAAGGGGTAGACACTTCCAAGTGGAATATCCGGATTGAACCGGTACGTAAGGTGGAAGAGGCTTTCCGTCTGATTTTCGGATGAAACCACTCTTTCATCTCTCTTTACAAGGATAAAATTGATTTTTCCAACTCTGTTTGTGGAAAAAGAAACATTAACATAAGCAACCGATGATTCAAGAATATCAACTACGTGTGTTGCCGCAACAGGCGGCTTCGGAACAGGAAATTATCCGATATGTAGCTCGTGAAAAGGGACTGGACGCACGTACCATCAAAGCCCTTCGCGTATTGAAGCGGGGCATAGATGCCCGTCAGCGTACCATATACGTCAACCTGACTGTGCGCTTGTTTATCAACGAAATGCCTCCGCGTGATGAGTTCACACCAATAGAATATAAAGAGGTGGGCGAAAGACCTCGGGTGATAGTCGTTGGGGCCGGTCCCGGAGGACTGTTTGCCGCTTTGCGACTGATAGAGTTGGGGCTTTGTCCGGTAGTGGTGGAACGCGGAAAGGATGTACATGCACGCCGCGTAGACATAGCCCGCATTTCGCGGGAGCATAAGGTGGACAGCGAGTCGAACTACAGTTTTGGCGAGGGAGGAGCCGGAGCTTATTCGGACGGAAAACTATATACGCGAAGCAAGAAAAGGGGAAATGTGGAGAAGATATTGCAAGTTTTCTGCCAACACGGAGCCAGCAGTGCCATTCTTTCGGATGTGCATCCGCACATCGGGACAGACAAGCTCCCGAAGGTGATAGAAAACATGCGGCAAACGATTTTGCGGTGTGGTGGGGAGGTGCATTTCGAGACGCGAATGGACGCTCTGATGATAGAAAAAGGAGAGGTGAGGGGCATTGTTACTCAGGCGGGCGTGGAGATGAGGGGGCCGGTGATTCTGGCTACCGGCCATTCGGCACGCGATGTCTTTCGTTGGCTTCATGAACACGGGGTAACGCTGGAGGCAAAAGGGCTGGCTGTAGGTGTACGTTTGGAACATCCGTCTCAATTGATAGACCAAATCCGCTATCACAATCCCAACGGACGCGGAAACTATCTTCCGGCTGCGGAATATAGTTTTGTGACGCAGGCAGAGGGACGTGGAGTATATAGCTTCTGCATGTGTCCCGGCGGATTCGTGGTTCCCGCAGCCACCGGTCCTGAACAGGTGGTCGTGAACGGCATGTCGCCCAGCAATCGGGCCGGTCGTTGGAGCAATTCCGGAATGGTAGTGGAGCTTCGTCCCGAAGATGTGCTCGCTGAAAACCTCTTGCCGGAGGGCATAGCACCGGACAATCCGTTGGCCATGATGTATTTTCAGGAGAAACTCGAACGCGAATGCTGGTTGGCCGGAGGAATGTCGCAAACGGCACCGGCACAGCGCATGCTGGATTTTACGCGCGGAAAGTTGAGTTACGATTTGCCTGCTTGTTCCTATTCTCCGGGGGTGCTCTCTTCGCCTTTACACTTTTGGATGCCTTCGTTCATTACGCAGCGGTTGGCCCAGGGATTCCGTCAGTTCGACCGAGTGTCGCGTGGTTTTCTGACAAACGAGGCCGTAATGATTGGCGTGGAAACCCGCACTTCATCACCTGTGCGCGTGCTTCGCGACAGGGAGACACTGCAACATGTGGTTGTTCGCGGACTGTTTCCTTGTGGCGAGGGAGCCGGTTATGCCGGAGGCATTGTTTCGGCTGCGATGGATGGGGAACGTTGTGCCGAAGCTGCCGCTAATTATTGTTTGGCATAAAAAACTGCTTGAGAGCCGGAGTATAAAATCTGCCGTTCGCTCCCGAGAATCTGCTGCACGGCGGAGCAATTTTTGCCGTGCAGCAGACGAGAATCTGTTGCACGGCGGACGGACTTCTGCCGTGCAGCAGATTTTCTTTTGCAACTTGAACAAAAAAAAACGCAATTTGTTATATCCTTTGTGAATGGAACAAAAAACAAAAAAACGTTGAATTAATAAGATTTAGAACATGAAGAAATTGGTAATGTGGGCTGCTGTGGCAGCTGTGATGGCCGCTTGTCAGTCAAACGCGAACAAAGGACCGGTGGCTGAAGGTGAAATGATTCTTGTAGGTGACTCCGGACAGGTGGAAGATGTCTACGAAATTTACGAGGGAATGATTCCGGCGGCTGACGGACCGGGTATAGAATACATCCTGACGCTCAATGCCGAGATTGTCGGCAAGGACACAATTTATAGTCTGAGCATGACTTATCTGGATGCGGAAGGACCGGGAAAAGACCGAACGTTCCATTCAAAAGGAAAGCAGGAAAAGGTGTATCGTGTAGTGAACAAACATCCTAAGAAAGGGGTGAAACTCACTCCTGGCAATGGAGAACCGCCCATTTATTTCGTCATGGTGAACGACACGACTTTGCGCTTGGTTAACGACAGCCTTGTCGAGAGCGTTACGAATCTGAACTACGACCTTGTACGGACAAAATAGTTTTTTCTCTTAGTCAAAAAGGGTACGTGCCTTGTTTTTCAGGACACGTACCCTTTGCTTTTGTTATTTGTTTCGGTTTCAAGAGTTCTAGGAGTTATGGTGGGTGTGTCATCATTGACTTTTAATAAAACACAGACCTTTTAAAAACTCTTTAGGCTCATTATT
>JAFUNW010000300.1 GCA_017472905.1 Bacteroidaceae bacterium | reverse complement strand
GTGCAGCAGACGAACTTTTGCTGCACGGCGGACGGAACTCTGCTGCACGGCAGATTTTAAGGTGCGGCCGGCGGTTTTAAAAAAACGATTTTGAAAAACAGTTTTGCGAGTTGACTTTTGATTTTGTTTTGCGGATTATTGACTGAAAATCAGTTGAATAGATTTTTTTGTTCATTCTTGCAAATAAAAAAAAGAGAGCCGCTTCTGCATTGACGCGGCTCTCTTCGTGTTGGTGATTCAGGCGGGATTCGAACCCACGACCCACGCCTTAGAAGGGCGTTGCTCTATCCAGCTGAGCTACTGAACCATCCTCATTTTTGCGGTGCAAAAGTAGTACATTTGTTCGATACAGCCAAATTTTTTCGACTCTTTTTTATAGAAATGCGCCGAGAGGTTTCCAAGAAGCATTCTTTTTTCTTGTTAATTTTCAGTAGCTTTCCTTCATTCTTTCAAATATTTACCGTAATTTTGCGGCTTTAAAAAGTAAAAAGCAACAATAAAACGACAATTTTAGATAGTTATGGAAAAGAAATTTGCAGAGCATAATCATCTGAATCTTTCCCAAATCAATAAGGAAGTATTGGAAAAGTGGGATGCAGACGATGTATTTCACAAAAGCATGAGCGAACGCGAAGGCGCTCCCTCATTCGTGTTTTATGAAGGGCCTCCCTCGGCCAACGGTATGCCGGGCATACACCACGTTATGGCTCGCACCATCAAAGATACATTCTGCCGTTTCAAAACGATGCAGGGCTATCAGGTGAAACGCAAGGCCGGATGGGATACACACGGATTGCCTGTTGAATTGGGCGTAGAGAAAGCATTGGGAATCACGAAGGAAGACATCGGAAAGAACATTTCCGTAGCAGAATACAACGCGCATTGTCGGAAAGACGTGATGAAATATACCAAAGAGTGGACTGACCTGACCCATAAGATGGGCTATTGGGTCGATTTGGAAAATCCCTACATTACGTACGACAACCGTTACATAGAAACTCTTTGGTGGCTTTTGAAGCAATTGTATGGCAAGAACCTGCTTTACAAAGGATATACCATTCAGCCTTATTCGCCGGCTGCCGGAACCGGACTGAGTTCGCACGAATTGAACCAACCGGGATGTTACCGCGATGTGAAAGATACCACTTGCGTAGCCCAGTTCAAGATGAAGAACCCGCGCCCCGAAATGGCCGCATGGGGAACCCCTTACTTCATTGCTTGGACGACAACGCCCTGGACTCTTCCTTCAAACACAGCACTCTGTGTCGGTCCGAAGATTGACTATGTTGCCGTACAGAGCTACAACGGATACACCGGCCAACCGATAACCGTAGTTCTTGCCAAAGCTTTGTTGTACAGCCACTTCAATCAAAAAGCCGAAGGACTTGAATTAGAAAGCTATAAGCCGGGAGACAAACTCATTCCCTTCAAAGTTGTCGGAGAGTACAAAGGAACGGATTTGGTCGGCATGGAATACGAACAGCTGATTCCTTGGGTAAAACCGGTCTGCGTAGACGACAAGGGTAATTGGGCTTCAGCCGAAGAGAAAGCCTTTCGCGTCATTCAAGGCGACTACGTCACTACCGAAGACGGTACGGGTATCGTACACATTGCACCAACTTTCGGAGCAGACGATGCTTTCGTAGCTCGTGCAGCCGGAATTCCTTCGCTGTTCATGATAAATAAAAAAGGTGAAACCCGTCCGATGGTAGACCTGAGCGGAAAGTTCTATCTTCCGGAGGAACTGGACGAAACCTTTGTAGCCACTTGTATCGACTCCGACAGCTACCAAGAATATGCAGGCCGATGGGTTAAAAACGCATACGATCCGCAATTTACGATAGATGGACGTTATGACGAAAAAGCAGCAGCTTCCGCTGAATCGCTAGATATCTGCATCTGCATGATGTTGAAAGCCAATAACCAAGTGTTCAAGATTGAAAAGCATGTTCACAACTATCCCCACTGTTGGCGAACCGACAAACCGGTGCTTTACTATCCGCTCGACAGTTGGTTTATCCGTTCGACTGCTTGCAAGGAGCGTATGATTGAGTTGAACAAAACCATCAACTGGAAACCGGAATCAACCGGAACCGGACGTTTCGGCAAGTGGCTCGAAAATTTGAACGACTGGAACTTGAGCCGCTCACGTTATTGGGGAACTCCCCTGCCTATCTGGAGAAGCGAAGAGGGTGAAGAAATCTGCATAGGCTCGGTAGAAGAACTTTATCAAGAGATAGAAAAGAGTGTTGAAGCCGGATTCATGGCTGTAAACCCCTATAAAGAAAGTGGATTCGTTCCCGGAGTATATACTGCTGAGAATTATGACAAAATAGACCTGCACCGTCCCTATGTAGACGACATAATATTGGTCTCTCCGACCGGTAAACAGATGAAACGCGAAACAGACCTTATCGATGTTTGGTTTGATTCCGGAGCTATGCCTTATGCACAAATCCATTATCCGTTTGAAAACAAAGAACTGTTGGATAGCGGCGAGGTTTATCCGGCCGACTTCATTGCGGAAGGTGTAGACCAAACACGTGGTTGGTTCTTTACGCTCCATGCCATTGCCACGATGGTCTTCGACAGCGTATCGTATAAAGCTGTTGTTTCCAACGGATTGGTATTGGACAAGAACGGAAACAAGATGTCGAAGCGTTTAGGTAATGCCGTAGATCCGTTCGGCGCTATAGAAAAGTACGGCAGCGACCCGCTTCGCTGGTACATGATAACCAACTCCGCTCCTTGGGACAACCTGAAGTTTGATGAAGAAGGTGTCGCAGAGGTTAGTCGCAAATTCTTCGGAACGCTCTATAATACCTATTCGTTCTTCGCCATGTATGCCAACATTGATGGCTTTACATACAAGGAAGAAGAAGTACCGATGGCAGAACGTCCGGAACTCGACCGTTGGATTCTTTCCGTACTGAATACCTTGATTAAAGATGTTGAAGCTTGCTACAACGATTACGAGCCGACTCGTGCCGGACGATTGATTCAAGAATTCGTGACGGACAATCTCAGTAACTGGCATGTGCGCTTGAGCCGTAAACGTTTTTGGGGAGGAGGCATGGGAACAGACAAACTGTCTGCATATCAGACCCTCTATATATGCTTGGAGACCGTAGCAAAATTGATGGCTCCGATAGCTCCCTTCTTTGCCGACCGCCTATATATGGATTTGATACGTACCAGTGGACGTGACAACGTCTCATCGGTACATTTGGCGAAATTCCCTGTGTCGGAGAGCAAACTAATTGACACGACTCTGGAGGCTCGCATGAATATGGCGCAAAGCATCACTTCTATGACCTTGGCATTACGTAAAAAGGTAAACATTAATGTTCGTAAACCGCTGCAATGCATTATGATTCCGTTGCAAAGCGAAGAACAAAAGGCCTACATCGAAGCTGTAAAGAACTTGATTCTTAGCGAAGTGAACGTAAAAGAAATCAAGTTTGCCGAAGGAGATGCCGGCATATTGGTGAAACGAGTGAAATGTAACTTCCGCGTAATGGGTAAGAAGTTCGGAAAACAGATGAAAGCCGTAGCTTCTGCTGTTGAGAACTTTGATCAGGAAAGCATCGCCCAACTGGAGAAACAAGGCCGATACCTTCTTCAACTGAATGGCGAAGATTTGATTATTGAAGCTGCCGATGTAGAAATCATCAACGAAGATATTCCGGGATGGTTGGTTGCCAATGAAGGAAACATAACGGTAGCCCTGGATGTGACAGTAACAGAAGAGTTGCGCCGCGAAGGAATTGCCCGCGAGTTGGTAAACCGCATACAAAATGTACGCAAAAACAGCGGACTGGAAATTACAGACAAGATTCACGTGCTCTTAAGTAGCCATCCGCAAATCAATGCTGCAGTCGAAGAATTCTCGGAATACATCTGCGGACAAGTACAAGCTGCAAGTTTGAAGTTAGCCGATAATGTAACAGAAGGAACAGAATTGGAATTGGAAGACTTGAAACTATACGTAAAAGTAGAAAAAGCATAAATAAAAGCAGAATAAAGGGAGATAACGGAGTAAAAGGGAAAAAGAACAAATACCACATACTTCCTTATCTCCCGAAAACATAAATTGAAAACCAAAAACACATTATTATTATGGAAGAGAAAACCAGATACAGCGATGCCGAATTGGAAGAGTTTCGTGCCATCATTCTTCAAAAGCTGGAATTAGCCCAACGGGATTACGATGCAATGAAAGCCAGCCTGATGAACACCGACTGCAACGGAGTGGACGACACCTCTCCTACATTCAAAATATTGGAAGAAGGAAGCAACAACAT
>JAFUNW010000299.1 GCA_017472905.1 Bacteroidaceae bacterium | reverse complement strand
TTCCTGTAATGGGGTCTACTTCGTAATAGAATTCATCCACAAAAATGGTTACATACATGCGGTCTCGCCACCAAGGTTTCGTTTCATCCTCTTTATCAAGTTCTTCATCCGGAAATTGTTGTTGATACCAAGCAAACCAGACATCGTCACATTCCTTTATAAAATATTCACTGTTGGTGTTAGGATTGTTATCTCTGATTTTGGAAACTTCTGCTTTGATGAACTTTGTGAATTCCACTACATCTTTCAGATCAGAACTACCATTGCCCGGGTAACTTTGATTGTTTTTACTGTATGCTTTGTTTTGGCCTGTCCCTTCAATATCGTTTAGCATAAATTGTACCCATTTGTAATCCTTACCGGCGGGAACTTCCGTTCCTCCTATAATTTCAGGTACTCCCTCACTAAAAGGTGTGCTGACATACCAAGTTACATTTCTAGGGTCAATGTTTGCTGCATCTATCATGTAAACTCGTTGCCCGTAATGAGCGTCAAAGGTGAAGATTTCTTCTTCTGCAACATAAACTTGGCCGGTAGCTCCCGATTCTTTTTCGTTTACAGCTGAAGCATCATTGTCTTGTGATGTTTTCACCTCTACTTCTATGCTGTTTACCCCTTTTATGGTAATTGTGTAGGTATAACTTGTGTTTCGTATGATATCATAGTTGTTGAAGTCAAAAGCCGCAGGTTTTCCGGTCAGTGTACCGAAGTCTCCCAAATGTATGTAGTAGGTGACATCTGCAGCCAGATGTTGTTGTTTGGCAGAAGTCGACACGTCCACATCCATTTCTATTTGTCCTTTAATTTCTAAATATGTTGCCTGTTCAGGTGCATAATCCCATATGCCCCCATCGATACCTCCGTTGGTATATTGGCCGGTTATCGGGTCCTTAGTTCGTTGGTCACGGGAATGATAAGTCGTAACATTTCCTCCTCGGTTGGAACTTTCTTGATTCTCCAACATATAAAAAGAGAAACTGTGCGTTTTTTGAGCCGCTTTTTCTTCTTCCTTCGTCTCAGAATTTACGAAAATAAAAGTATCAACGATTGTCTCTTCAAAACCGATAGCTTCGGTATCGAAATATCCCACTTCGTCATAGTCTTGGTTAGCTCGTGCTCCCTCACCTGCAACATAAGGCATTACGTATGCTCCCTTGGGAAGATTTATCACGCGCCATGATTGTGGAATAAATCCGCTTAGTTGTTGCCTGGTGATTACAGCGTCATCTCCGACTCCTACCGTATCGCTATTTACATTGCCTATGGCTGTGCGTACATTCACTTTTACTTTGGCATCCAGTCTCACAAGTTCGGCTGTTACTTGTTCATTATCTTTTATAATGGAATTTTGGAATACATTGACATCGCGTATAACAGCAGCCATTGGAAAGTAACCGTTTCGCGAAGTTATCTCTTGGTTTAGTGTTGCAGTTAGATTTTCAATCTCTTGTCTGGTTCGGATGGTATTTAACTTTTCAGGTGAAATGTTGACCATGTCAGCATCGATATTGGCTACAATGTAAAGCGTTGCTCCGGTTACATCGGCAGTTCTCATGCGTATTATTCCGTGAGTAGCATCTTGCCCTATTGCCGGATCTTCTTCTGCCTCCAAATTGTCTACATACCAACAGTTCCATTTAGCCGTAGTCACACTATCTTCTACTTCCATTAAATTTTCTTTGTCGAAATAGTGGGTATAGATACACTCTTCTCCTACACATAAATAGATGAACATATTTTGTACACGCGATTCCGGCACCACATTGAGAGTCGCTCGTGTGGTGATATTTATCGGGTTGGCAGTCTCGTGACTAAAGCGAAGGGTTGCCATCACTTCTTGTGTACCGATGGTGCCGGTAGTGGGTTTTACCATATCAATATCTGTACAGCTTGCGCAAAGGCAAATCAAATACATGCATATTATATATATAGCGTGTTGCTTCATCTTATTCATCTATGAGATTAATCAATTGAATTCTATTTCAGCTTTTTTATCACTCCAAGGTACTACTACGAATTCGAAGTCTCCGTTTCATTCATCGTAAGCGACTGTAATTAATACATCAATGAAATCATTTCGTTTGATGCTTTTTACTTGCGAAACTTGTGCTGTCACGGGATCAATGGTTTCCAATAAAATAGGATTAGTATATTGAGCATTTTTCTTTCCGCCGGGTTGCGCCATATAGAATTGATGCTTACCTCCTCCATCTTGGGAATAGCCGCCAAGATGTGTACCTTTTCCAGCCCAATTATTCAGACAGAGATTCGCATTTCCGTTTGCTTGAATACACAGTGCTCCATCGTATTCAAATACATTATAATATGTATCATGCGATGCGACCATTGCTGTTTGGCCGGATGTAGATCCATTGGGACGACCGATATATTTTCCGGTTCCTTTATTATAAAAATAATACGTATCGTCATCCCGTTTCAATAAAGCCCACAGATAATTATCTTCATAACTGTTGTCCGACCGACTAGCTCCTTGATATAGCCAATTACCATTATCGTACAAATACTTACCTGAACTGGTGTTTTTTATCAAGAAATATGCCGTAACATCTGCTATATTACTTACGACACGACTCTCTATTTCGTTTACGGTAGATTCTTCTGATGCGATTTTGGAAGGCAGCTCATATTGCTTTCCCTCATATTCTACGTCCATTGTATAGTAATATCCTTCGTCTTCGTTATCACGACTTTCAAGAATGTATGCATCGAATACGATTGTATCGGAACTTATTCTAATGGAAAGAGGTGCATCGGAGAAAGATGTCAATGCATTTGTACTTTCTACATCCAATGAACTCTTGGTAAAGCCTGTATATTTACGATCCGGTTGGTCCGGGTCGTCAAACAGATATGTACTCTGTTGGGTGAAGTTGTTGCTAAAACTTAGACTGTTCACTGTTAGTTCAACAGACGAAGAGTTATTCATCACTTTCAAGCGAATACGTGAATAGGTCCGTTTTAATTCTGCTTCTACGTAATTGTCGCCCGGATTCAATGCGATGTCTTGTACCAGTGTCAAAGGCTGTGGATTGGTTTGGGAGCATAGTCCATCCGTACCGGCATGGATTTTGAAGTCGAAGAATTCGGAATAAGTATCAAAAAAGTCATCTACTCCGGTTCTCTCTACAATATCGAAATCCTCCTTTATCTTATTCACTAAATCCTCTAGGCTGGTTCCATTATCAGTCAAGCCGGTATAACTACCTCGTGCCGTATGGTTGGCTACCACTAGCAACTTGAAGTTTCCTCGCCGTAGCTTTTCACAATCTCCATGACGTGGATGGTCATAGAGGAAGTTGAACGTTACCTCCGTTCCGGTTTCTGCATGGATATTTACTGTTCCATCCTCACTGAATCCATTGGCTCCATAACTATCTTCATCTTCGTCTTTATTGTCTTCCTCTTCTATTCCGTCACTGATGTGTGGACTTCCGTATTCAATGTCGCGTATCCCTACCAATTGTTTGGTAGTTTCTTCTATAAGGAAGAGAGTGACATGGTAAAGTTCGCGTCCGTCTGCCAATCGTTCGGCTTGGCTCCACGATAAATTCTCGTTTCGTGGGTCATCACTGACTCCGCGTGTCAGTTCTATACGGGGAACCTTCAATGAAATGGTTAGGTTAACCGCTTCATTTGTGGGCGCAATGAACGTATCCTCTTTTTGATCGCATGAAACGAATAAAAAGAGAGGAAGCAATAGAGGTAAGAGATAGTTCAATGTTTTCTTTATCATGCAGTTCAGTTTGTTTGGTTAGAAACTGATGTCAAACGATGATTTCAATTCGTTCCAAGGAGCGATCTTAAGTGAAAGCCCCAAGTTCGTTTTTGAGATAGTCACCATGTAAGAATAGAGGTATCCGGCTACAAAGTCGGTACCATATCCGAATTCATCTATCGGTTCAGTATCTTTGGCATCTCCTAATATTAATGTATTGTTTTCGTCATACGAATTATTGGCTCGTTGTCTCTCTGTGCTGGTTCCGGTCTTTATTGGTATCGGGATTCGATATACCGTTTCGCCACCTTCGTAGGTGGTGAAGCAAAGTTGTACCGAACCTTCTGATGGTTGCGGAATAATGAGAACGTATCCGTTGTTGTTCAGCAAAGAATATCCTTGGGTTGTTTTCTCTTCGTTTGTATAAGCTGTCGCTTTGTTGTTTGTTGTACTGGTACGTTGAATTTTGATTCCTCCATCCGTGTGTGTATCATCGCGCAAGCTTTCCCAATAATACATCCGTTCGGTTGCCGGTGAATTATAACTCTCATGCCAGTCTAACCAATTGGGATTGTATTCATAGTTGTTATTGGGGTCTTCCGTTCCATAGGCCAACATACCCACACTGGTAAAGTCACGGGCTGAGGTGTTTTGCAGCCAACAACTGGTCAGGTAATCCGTTTCATACAATCCTTCTTCAAACTGGAATTGAAAACCAAGTCCGGCCAAAGCATGACGAAACTTTAAAGGTACCGGTTCCGACAAATTCCATTGCATGGTGTTGATGGGCTGGTAAGCAACCATCAAATCTTCTTGTAATTTAGTTGTATTATAATCAATAACGAACGTAGTTGCATTGGAAGACGCTACTACGTTCTCTTTTACTGCAGTTTGTGGATAATAGGCTCGGAAGATATATTTTCCTCCCAACTCCCAATAAGCTGCTTCATCCTCATTCTCATAATCCCATTTCGAAGGGCTATCATCTTCACGGTCTCCGTAATAGATAATTTTTACGCCTTTTCCCTCAGAACCTTTGAGGAATCCTACAATCGTATCAATTCCGTTGTTTGTTGCTATTTCATAATCTCCCCATATACCGATGCCCTCTCCTGTTGTAGCTGCGCATGCGTCTTGTAGCCCCTCATTGTTTTCTATGAGAGAGCGTGTTCCTTGCATGCTTTCTACCGGGAGTACAGACCATTTAAGAGGCAGTGTGGCAGATTCGAATGGGAAGAGGCTATCTTGTTTCTCTTCTTTATCGCAACCGACCAACATTAGAGTTGTCAGGTAGATTAATAACAGACGAATCGGTTTCATCGGCATTGTTTTCTTTGGGATGTTCGTATAGAGGCCGAAGCCCCTATACACCCAAGATTATGAATATTTACTTTTAATTTAGATTAGATTTCTACGTTCAAAGTAACTGTTTCCCAGTTTGTAACGGTCGGAGCAAAGAAAATCTTCTTGGTTCCACCAATGGTAAAGTTGTAAACGTAGCGCTTGCCAACTTGCCATTCAGTTACAGAACCTGAACCTCCGCTGATTGCAAATTCTGAGAACTTAACTGTTTTATCGTAAGTTTCAGTTACATTCGTTCCATCTGCAGTTCTTGTGATATTCAATGTTACTTCTACATCTCCAATTCCTGTTTGAGGAATCAACAACATTGCGTTTTCTCCATTTAAGAATTCGGTTGCTGTTGTTAGTACCTTATAGTTAACATTATTTTTAGTCAGAGTTGTAGCAGTTTGACCGTTGTGTCCCCATTGCAAACTGTTGTTCATGCTTCCGGTCATGGCAATATTACCATTAACAGTTACAGAATTAATTTGGTATGAGTGATTATCATCGTTTTCAATGACAGAGAATACAATCGAAGACAACACATGTTTGAAGTCAATGGTTACTGCGGTTTCTGTATTCGGTTCAGTTTGGTTCATAACCGGTTCGGATACCATCAAATCAATTTGGTTACCAACAGTAGAATTAACTTTGAAATCTGTAACTACCCAACCTCCGTTACCGTAAGTTACAGTTCCACCGTTTGCATCCAAAGCTGCAGGTGAATAGGCTGCAAAAGAGAGGTAACCGTCTTTGGGCCAGTAATAAACATCACTTGCATGTTCCCAATCACCGGCATTTTTGTAAGTTACAGTTAGGCCTTCACCGTCTTTCCAGAAGTTGGTACCGCTAGTCCATGTGTCCATCGTCAATTCTTCGCTTGATTTCTTGGCATAAACTACGAAATTTTCGTTGGTGTTATACGTTGTACCATTGTTCATTTCACCTTTAACATTTGCTCTCGTCTGCGTAGCCATCACCGGAGTGTCAAAGCTTACTTTCTTGGCCTCTTGTGCCATTTCCATTTGTTCGTCATTCACGCAACCTACAAGTGCTGCACTTGCTGCGGCTGCAAAAAGCATAAACTTTTTCATAATCTTTTGTTTTAAAAATAAATTGTTGTTTGTTATAATTTTCTTTCTTTTGTTTTTATTTCCTTTTTCTTTCTTTTTTGTGGTTCTCTGAAATCCTTATTCGGCTATGCCTCATCGAAAACCTCTTCTGATTCTTTATTAAGGTATGGTCGACTTCGCTCAGGATGGCAGAGACATGGTAAATCTACATGCGAAACGTCAATTTCCTATATCGTTATTTCTCCCTTGATTTCTTCCCATTCGTTTACTCCCGGTGATAATCCTCCGGTAGAGCTTTCGGGCGGGATGATTTCAATGGTTTTGTCAATGATAATCCATTGTTTCTCTTTTACTTGTTCGGTTTCAAACATATCTGTTACGCGAATCACTTCCGTTTGGGTGGTACCGTAAATGGTATTGAACTCGAAAGTGATTTCGATGTATCCTTCCGTTTGCGGTAGTTTCCCGAATGTATTGAACGAGGCATAAGCCACATGTACATTGTCTCCTGTGCGAGCTTTGCTACTTGCGTTCTTCAAGTTGAAGTAGATGCTGGATACTCTTTCCGGCATTAGCGAACGGTCGCTCATCTTTACTGAGCCGGACATGCCGGTGATGAGAGCTACGGCCGAACGTACATATTCCACTCCTTTGACATTCACCTGCATGTAATAGGTCTTGGTGACACTTTGTGCCAAAAGATATTCTCCTTTGGGAGTTTGCAGGGTGTCGGCTTGCGGTGTCGATTTGAGCTGTATCCCCTTGATGGAAGAGATGAACACATGGTCCGGTTCGTATCGGATGTCTCCGAGTCGTGTCGGCTCATCGGCTCGTACACTTTGCAGGCGGTTGCTCAACGACTCGTCAATGATGTTGGTGTACACCTCCATGTCATTGTAGGAGTTCTCGTTGTTGATGTGTGTGGCCTCCGTGTCGAAGTTGTATGCCAACAGATTGTATTCTCCCGGTGCAGCCGAGATGTATCCATGCAGGTAATTACCCCGTTCATCGGAGCCTCCTTCCTGCAAATAGCGTTGGCTAACCACCTTTCCGGTCTCCGGGTCGCTTAGCGTTACGCGTACTGCTTGGGGCGTTTTATATTTCGGTTTCTCTTTCGTTTCATCGTAGAATCCGTAGTTGACGTTTCGCAGATGTTCATCCAGATAGATGCGTACATAGTGCGTATCGGTCAGGTCGGTCAGCGGACGATGTTCGCAGGCTGTAAAAAGGATCAGCAGCAGGAGCGACATGCATTTTCCCACCTTATTATATAATAGGTGTGTGCAAACCTTTTTTGCTCTTTTCATCTTTCCCCTCCTTTCCACTTGAATGTTTTGGTCAATTTCAGGGGGATGACTAAAGAAACCTCGGCGCGGGTAGGCCCGATGTAATGCCATGTACCTCTCTTTTCCGGATCACGAATCAGCTGACTATAATCCTCGGTCGGCGTGAATCCTCGATAGGGAATGTTGGCATATCCGGCAGAAAGGCCGAACTCCATGTTTGCCCAACGTCCGAGTGGCATGGCATATCCTACACTTAGTCCGGTGCTCCAGAACTCTCCTTGATAACAGAGGTCTCGCTTCCATTCGAAATCCCATTTGCCTCCCATTCCGTAGAGTCCTACATACCATCCGGTCAGGCAATCGCGCTCAGCCCGGCGAGTTGTGGCAGCATGGTATTGGGGAGCAAACCACCAACGTGCTTCTCCTCCGATGGATAGGAAGCGGTTGCAATATTTGTTGTCGTTCTCTCCCCATGTCCACCAAGGGAATTGGTGTTGATAGAGCACCGAGAACTGATGTCCGCGAATACGGAAAGGCACTTCCACAGAGACATTGGCCCACATGAGAAGGTCGTAAAGCAGGTTGGTCTTTAATGCCACGACTGTGCGACTTTGCTTCCGTGTGATGTCTACCGGTTGCATTTCGGCAGGTTCTTCTGCTTGTACAAGGGTAGGCAAAGCCTGTTGCTCTGTCGGTTTCAGAATCGGTTGCCAAACAGAGACCCATGTGGCATAGCGCAACTTCGGCATGATGTTGCGCAAGATGTATCGCCAGCTTCTTCGTCCATCGAGACGTTGTAAACGAAGCTTCTTTTCGTTGTTCGGCAGGTCACTGTCCAGAATGGCCAATACCTCTTCGCGATCGGGACGGTGGTATCCGGCCAATACCTCTTCGCGTAGACCTGCCCAGTTTTCTGCTTCAGGTCGAAGATGTATCAATGAATCAGGGAAATGCCGTCCTTCCGGTACTTGCGAAAGGATGTATTGCTT
>JAFUNW010000298.1 GCA_017472905.1 Bacteroidaceae bacterium | reverse complement strand
ATTGCGGAAAGCGAGCTGGAGGACAAGCTTTTATCGAACCAACAGGTGTTAAAGACGCCCATTGTGAGAAACGGAAAACAGGCAACGGTGGGATATGTGCCGGAGACGTGGAAGGGATGGTCGTAAGGATGAAAGAGGTGATACTATGCTATGCGTCACAGGCGATACCCACGGAGAAAAGGCACGTTTTGCAAAAGGCTCAATCATTGACCGAACCTTGGCCGAGGGGGACAAGTTGTTTATTTGCGGAGATTTTGGCTTTATCTTTCTCGGAAATGAAACAGAGGAGAAGACGCTTCAATTTCTTTCCGAGAAACCCTATCAAATCCTGTTTGTGGACGGAAACCATGAGAATTTTACGCTGTTGAATGAGTATCCGGTGGAGGAGTGGAACGGCGGAAAGGTTCACGTAATCCGCAGAGACAAGGAAGGAAATCCGAAGATTATTCATCTCATGCGTGGTCAGGTATTTACCATTGAAGGGAAGAAGATTTTTACCTTCGGCGGTGCGAATAGCATTGACCGCTATATGCGGGTGCCGTACCGGTCTTGGTGGCCGGAGGAGATGCCGATACCGGCAGAGATGGATGAGGCGGTTTTGAATTTAGAGAAGCATAATAATGAGGTAGACTATATTATTACCCATGCCGCTCCGGAGGAGACCATGAGCATTTTTCATCCCTATCATCCGGACGAGGTTTTGTTGAATAATTTTCTTGAGTTTGTAAGAGAAAATGTAAAGTACAAACATTGGTACATGGGTCATTTACACAGGGACGAGGATGTGTGGCGTCATCAGACGATTTTGTGGTTTGAACTGCGAAATATGCTTACAAATGAGGATGTTGGGGAATAGAAGCGACGGATGTAAAGGAGGAGAAGTATATGATACAATTCGAAGTCGGTAAAATGTATGATTGCGGTAGTTACAACGGCAATGATAATGTATTCCGGATTGCAAGCCGGACGGAAACTACGGTAGACTTGATTGCGATTTATGAGATTGAAGATGAGGAGCTGGAAAGCAGTGTCGGTACATGGAACATCGAAGTGATTGACGATGTGGAGTGTGTTTTGATTGAACAGGGCTATTTTGATGACGATGATAAGGAGTATATTATGGCGGATTATCCGTATTAAACATTGGGTTCGCGCAATAAAACAGATAAAATATGCAATAAAAATAGTTCGAAACCATGATATGATAAAGATGAAATAGTAAATTGGGTAGAAGCACTGATAGACAACAAGAAAGAGAGGGCTTTTATGAAACATCAATGTAAGATATCAATGGTTGCGCTATGCTTGGCTGCTACGTGCATATTCGCGGCATGTGCGAAAGATGCGCAAACCGGTACAGAGGTTACGCCGACAGCGGAGGTTACTGCTACGGTAGATTCGACACAAGCACCTACGGAAGCTTTGGAAGCAACAGATGCGCCGGAGGCAACCGAGACACCGGCTCCGACTGCAACCCATGCACCGACGGCAACTGCGGCTCCGACGGCAATTCCGGAACCGACTGTGACACCGGAACCAACGGCGACTCCTGTCCCGACAGCTACACCGGAGCCTACGAAAGCACCGGCTGTTTCCGGACCTACCGATGTGACATATGATTTTAACGATCTTTTATATCAGACTTCTTACGGTACAGAGTATACCATAGACAATGACGGTTCTATTTCTCTTCGGTACGAAAAGATTTATCAGGAGATTAAGTTGAGTCTTCCGGAAGTAATTGACATGAGTCATTGTCTCGGTGTTACCGTGAAGATGAAGAGTGAAGCGGGCAATCTGGCTGTGAAGCTTTATGATAAGGATTTTAATGAGGTGTTTGTCCGCT
>JAFUNW010000297.1 GCA_017472905.1 Bacteroidaceae bacterium | reverse complement strand
TAGCACATTGTTCCATTACTTTTGCATTGTAAACTGCATTGGATGGACTGGTTCCCCATGAGAATGGACCATGATTTTTCACCAATACTCCCGGTGTATGATCAGGATTAATTCCTTCGAAGCGTTTTACAATTACATTGCCTGTTTCCAATTCATATTCACCTTCAACTTCTGCTTTTGTCATATTATCGGTACAAGGTATTGCTTTATAGAAATAGTCTGCGTGGGTTGTTCCGATATTGGGAATGTCTTTTCCGGCTTGTGCCCATGCTGTTGCATAGGTCGAGTGGGTATGTACTACACCTTGAATATTAGGGAATGCTCTATATAATACAAGGTGGGTTGGAGTATCAGAAGACGGATTTAAATCCCCTTCAACAACTTTACCTGTATTAAGGTCTACAACAACCATATCAGAGGATTTCATATCTTCGTAACTGACACCACTAGGCTTGATGACTACCAATCCCTTTTCTCGGTCAATACCGGATACATTTCCCCAAGTAAAAATAACCAATCCTTGTTTAACAAGGTCAAGGTTTGCTTGAAATACTTTTTCTTTGAGCTCTTCTAACATACGTATTGTTTCTTAAAGTTTGAATTTTGATTCTTGGCTATATGCTTTGTCATTGAATTTATAAAGATATGCCCCACGTCGAGAGCCTGATTTATCAATAAAATCGGTTTTCTCAATATAGTTCATATCTGCGACTTTCTTACGAAAGTTCCGTTTATCTATAGGTTCGCCTTGTATGGTTTCATATAAGGACTGCATTTGAGTCAGAGTAAAAAGTTTGGGCAAAAGATTAAGTCCTATTGGATTAAGTGATGTTTTTTGTCTCATCAAATCTCGTGCTCTTTCTATCATATCCGGATGATCAAATCCTAACTCCGGCATATCATGGACGTTGATCCATTGTGCATTGTGTTTTTCAACTAATTTTCGGTCATACTCATCAACATTGATGAGGGCATAGTACGCTACAGATATAACTCGTTCACCAGGATCTCGTTCTACTTCTCCAAACGCTCCGACCTGTTCCATGTAAACATTTTCCAAGCCTGTTAATTCTTTTAATACACGTTTGGCTGCAGCATTAACGCTTTCGTTTTCTTGAACAAATCCACCCATTAAAGACCATTTTCCTTTCTCTGGTTCAAAGTTTCGCTTCAGCAAAAGTATGCTGAGTTCACCTTGATTCAATCCAAAGATTATGCAATCTACTGATACGTAGAACTGAGGGTTGATATTATAATAGGTAGGCATTAATTTTTGAATTTAAATTGAAGCAAACAATTGGTGGCTCGCCACCAATTGTTTGCTATTGTTATTGTGTTACCAAAGGAATATGTAAAGCAATGCTGTAATAGCGCATATACCGAATGAACCCCAAGTATAACCACGAGTCGTAGCAAATAAACTGAGATTGATAGGTAATGCTTTCGGGTCTTTAACTGTATCAAGTGAGTTACTATAAAGCCATACAGCATTGCAACCAACTAATACGCCAAAGAATATGAAAGCTTGGAAACCTATATCATTCAGATAAGCAGACCATGAAGTAGATGTGCCAAGAGCTACAACTACGATAGCGGCAATGATGAATGTTACACCTACACCTCCGATAATTTTCGACCACTTCAACATCTGAGCTTTATCACTGGCAGAAACTTCTTCAGCTTTTACAAACTTCTTGTCGAGGTATGAGATAAGGATGAAGAATGTTACGAGGATGATGAATATGTAACCGGCACGAAGTTGGAAGGCTACATCTGGCAAACAAATCTTGAAGATTACACCCATTGGGATGGTCAAGATTGAAGTCCAGATGGCTGCGGTAGATGAGGCACGCTTCCATAGAAGACCTAAACCGAATACGGTGATGATGCCCGGATAAATGAAACCTGAGTATTCTTGAATGTATTGGAAAGCTTGGTCAAGACCACCGAGCAGAGGTTTAACTGCTACAGCAGCAATAACCAAAGCGGCAAGAGCTGTCAGACGACCTACGTTTACCAACTTTTTGTCAGAAGCACCTTTGTTGATGTACTTCTTGTAAATGTCCATAGTAAAGAGGGTAGATGTAGAGTTGAACATAGATGCCAAAGAAGAGATGATGGCAGTTGTCAATGCTGCAAAAGATAATCCTTTGATACCGGTCGGAGTGAAGTTACGGATTAACCAAGGATAAGCATCATCAGAACGACTGATAGCACCTTGTAGATTAAGACTGTCAAATGCTTCTGGATTTTGCATGATGTAGTAAGCGCAGATACCGGGAACAACAACCACGAACGGAATGAGAATTTTCAAGAAACCGGCAAAGATAAGTCCTTTCTTTGCTTCATCAATGCTCTTGGCTGCAAGACCTTTTTGAATGATGTACTGGTTGAATCCCCAATAACCTAAGTTTGTTAACCACACACCACCAACAACAGCTACGATACCCGGAACATTGGCATAAGCTTTAGGGTCGTGACTTTCTTGAATAATCAAATGGAAGTGAGGATCGGTTAAATGTTCACCGGTCGTCAAATCTTTGAATATTTGTCCAAAAGCTCCGAATGCATCAGCATCCATTACTGCACCCATTTGATCAAGAGCTACGTAAGCAGTGATCAATCCTCCACCAACAAGGAATGTAACCTGCATAACATCAGTCCATGCAACAGAAGCTAAACCTCCATAAATAGAGTATACACCGGCAACAACAAAAAGTCCAATGATGATGAGCATTTGCATAGAGATTTCAAAGCCCCAGATGCTGACCATAACACCTTGTACACCTAAAATCTGTTCAATAGCAAGCGCTCCTAACCATGCAACAGATGTCAAGTTTACAAATACATAAAGGAACAACCAAAGTATAGAAAATGCTAAACCGACACCATCGTTGTAACGTTCGTGCAAGAACTGAGGAATGGTGAAAATTTTGCGGTCAATCATTATCGGGAGTAAGAATTTACCGATAACAATTAATGTTACAGCTGCCATAATTTCGTATGCAGCAATTGCAATACCATCTGCATATCCTGTTCCGGACATTCCAATAAATTGTTCTGCTGAAATGTTTGCAGCAATTAATGATGCACCAACAGCCCACCATGTTAAGGTGTTACCTGCCAAGAAGTAATCGTTAGCACTTTTCTCTTTTCCATCCTTGTCACGGCTAAGGAATAATCCTAATGCCACAAGAATTACAATGTACGCACCAAAGATGACAAAATCAATGGTTTCAAATCCTGATGAACTCATTTCTTTAACTTAATAACTTTTTATTTATAATAATATTAATTCTCTACACCAAACTTGAATATACAACGGCTATTATAAGTCTGACCCGGTTCTAATGTGGCTGAAGGCCATCCATCTAAATGGGATTTATTAGGTGTATCGGGATATTTCTGTGTTTCCAAACATATTCCTGTTCGTTGATTATATACAATACCTTTCTTACCTGTAACTGTTCCATCAAGGAAGTTGCCGCTATAAACTTGTACACCGGGCTCGTTGGTATAAACTTCTAATGTAATACCGGTTATGGGGCTGGATAATTTAGCTGCCAATTGATTTTCATCTCCGTTTGTGTTTAAACACCAATTGTGGTCATAACCGTTGCCGTTCTTCAATTGAATAAAATCAAAATTGTCAATATCCTTTCCGACAATCTTCGGCGTAGTGAAATCCATAGGAGTACCAGCAACCGGAGATATTTCTCCTGTTGTCATATAGGTGCTGTCTACCGGAGTGTAATTGTTTGCGTTTACATAAAGAATGTGATCGGTAATCTTTAAATTGGGATCTCCTGAAAGATTAAAATAGGAGTGATTCGTCATATTGATTACTGTTTTTTTGTCTGTAGTAGCGGTATAATCAATATCAATCGCATTATTAGCTGTAAGTTTATATGTTACAGTTGCTTTTACATTACCTGGGAAGTTTGCATCGCCATCAGCAGAATTCATAACCAATACAACTGTGCTGTCATTGGGTTGATTAGCTTCATAAACTTGGTATTGCCATCCGTTGGGACCACCATGTAAACAATGTCCAAAATTATTTTGTGGTAATTGAATTTCTTCACCGTCAACAATAATTTTTCCTTGATTGATACGGTTCGCATAACGGCCTATAGACGCACCAAAATCGGTTTGGTTATTTTCTGGCAAATAGGCTCCAATGCTATCTAGTCCTAAAACAACGTCTTTCATGTCGCCGTTTTTATCAGGAACCATGATTGAAACGATACGTCCACCATAGTTTGTTACACAAACCTCCATGCCTGCTTTGTTTTTTAATACATAGAGATCCGTTTGTTTACCATTGACTTCTTTTTTGAAATCAGTAGGATTCAAACCGGACAAAGTCATCGACTCTTGTTTTGTGGTTTGAGGCACGCAAGATGTTAGCATAGCCAATGCTATACCTGAGCTTAAAACAATACTTTTCATGTACTTCATGATTGTGTAGCTAATAGATTTATTAATAATATTCAATTTTTGGGTGTAAAAATAACACTTATTTTATTAGGTTGTGCTCTTTGTTTATATGTTATATAACATAAATAGAGTATTTAATCCCTTTTAAAGCTGTTTTGTTTTTAGATATGTAATAAATAGGTTTATTAGTTGAAATTTCAATCTTGAAATCTAGTCTAAAAAAATCTTAAGATATATAGGCAAGTATCTAGATACTTTGTGCTTGAACCTATATTGAAAAAAACTCCGTAATAGCTTTAAAATAAATGAAGAAGTAATCTATATCGGGTATAACCCCTCGAAGAGAAAAAGGCACAAATCATATAGAGTAAAAAGATTTTTAGTTCTTTTATCTTATATAATTTGTGCCTAAGAAGAATTTCGAAGATTTTAATTATTATTAGCCGAATCTTCAAAAGTATGTGATTAAAATCTATTATACCAATTTACGAGAACCATCACCGATGACAACATCGATAATGATGGGGTCTTTGCCATATTTCTCTTTGTATTTGGTCTTCACTGTTTCAACGAAAGATGCATAAACAGCGTCTTCTACCAGGTTGATAGTACATCCTCCGAAACCACCACCCATAATACGGGAACCGGTTACTCCGCAATCTTTTGCAATGTCGTTGAGATAGTCAAGTTCTTCACAACTAACTTCGTAATCTTTGCTTAATCCTTCGTGTGTTTCATACATCTTTTGACCAACGGTCTCGTAATCTCCACGTTCAAGAGCTTCACAAACGGCCAAAACGCGGTCGGTTTCACCGATAGCGTATGTTGCACGGCGAATATCTTCTTCGCTGCATTCAGCTTTTACTTCTTCTAACATCTCCCAAGTACAATCACGAAGAGTTTCAATTCCATCATGGCGTTTTGCTATAGCTGCAACTACGTTTTCGCAACTTTGACGGCGATCGTTGTATGGTGAACCTACCAATTCGTGTTTTACACATGAATTTACAAGTACAAGTTTATATCCTTGCGGATTCCAAGGGAAATATTGGAATTCTCCACTGCGGCAGTCAAGACGCATTAAATAACCGGCCTTTCCATGAACAGAAGCGAATTGATCCATAATACCACATTTGCAACCTAAATAATTATGTTCTGTTGCTTGACCAACTTTGGCTAAGGTCATTTTGTCAATCTTGTTGTCACCGAAAAGGTCGTTCAATGCGAAAGCGAAGCAGCTTTCGAGAGCGGCTGATGAGGACATACCCGCACCGAGGGGGACGTCACCGGCAAAAGCTGTGTCAAAACCTTCTACGGGAACACCTAACTTCATCATTTCACGAACAACACCGAATACATAGCGGAAGTGGCTTGCGTTAGGACCTTTTTCGTCATCAATGTTGAATTCATCATAATCTTTTAAGTCGATAGAGTAGGCACGTACTGTACGTGTTCCGTTTGGTTTGATTTCTGCAATCATGCCTTGTTGTACAGCACCAGGGAATACGAATCCACCGTTATAGTCGGTATGTTCACCAATCAGATTGATACGACCCGGTGAAGCATAAACTGAACCTTCAGCATCGTTAAAGTGCTTCTTAAAGCGACTTCTTACATCATCAATAGTAAGTCTCATATGTTTTAAATTTAAATGGTTATGATAATAATAAAATTGCGTTTTTATGTAAAAGGAGCGGTAAATCGTTAGGGATAAACCGCTTTTTCCTTTTTTATTATTTGCTTAGTCCAATCTTAGAACCCTTGTTGCAGAACCAGATGATGTAAGCATAGAAGATGAACATGCAGCATATAGCCATGCTAACACCTGCATTGTCAACCACGATACCCATCAAAGGCATCAATGTAGCTGCACCGATAACACCTGTATTAATGATACCTGACGCAGCTTTGGTATGAGGACCAAGTTCTTGCAAGCCTAAATTAAAGATCAAAGGCCACATTACAGAGTGGAAAAGACCAGCTGCTAACATTGAATATACTCCTGCTATACCTGGAAGTATGAATGAAAGTCCGATACAAGCAGCTCCCCCCAACAGACAAGTGGTTAATAGAGCACGCGGTTGGAATTTACTGAGGATGGCAGCTCCGATGAAACGGCCAACCATCATACCCCCCCAATAGAGAGGCAAATAATCTGTTGCATTGTCTATTTTGTAAGGCAACATAGAAGGAACACCGATTTCTACACCCATGTACATGAAAATGGCGAGAGCACCCAACCATACGTGTGTGTACTTGAAAACGCTGCTTTTGTATTCGCGCTTTTC
>JAFUNW010000296.1 GCA_017472905.1 Bacteroidaceae bacterium | reverse complement strand
TTTAGCTGAAATATTCAAGGAGAGAAACGGCGCATTGGATTGTTCTGAATTGTTAGGACTTCGAAAAGGCGACTCCACACCTCCGACACCAGAAGCACGTACACCACAATATTATGCCAAACGTCCTTGCTCGAAAATAGTGGAAGAAGCTGCTAAAATATGGGTTGAATACCTAAAAACACAGGACTAAAGTCTTTTTTTTGAGATTTTTGTTCAAATTCTGCAATTTTTTCAAGTAAAAAACATGTTATATAACATATAATCTGTATCTTTGCAGCGAAAATTAACCCACATAGTTGTCAAATAGAGCAAAGTGGATGAAGTTTTAATATTTTAATCTATAATTATGTTACAAGAAAAAGCAGGAGAGCTTGCAGGTAAAATTTGGACTGCACTTGAAGGTACCGAGGGTATGACTCAAAAACAATTGAAGAAAGCGATTAAAATCGTAGACAAAGATTTCTTCCTCGGTTTAGGTTGGTTATTGAGAGAAGACAAACTCTCTGTTTCAGAAGTTGAAGGAGAATTGTTCGTTAAACTGAAGTAAGAATAACAGAAAACGAACTTATTTTATTGAAAATGAATGCAATGCCGAAAATCTCGCGTTGCATTTTTTTTGTACCCCTTCTTCAAGAAATAAAATCCGAGTTGCTCTTTAAAATCTGCCGTGCAGCAGAGTTCCGTCCGCCGTGCAGCAAAAGTTCATCTGCTGCACGGCAAAAATTGCTCCGCCGTGCAGCAGATTTTCGAGAGCAAGCCGCACTTTTATTTTTGTGACCGACAGACGAAGGTTTGCACACTTTGATTCTTTCTGAATCGAGGATAGGCAGCACCTCGGGGCGAAAAATAAACAAGTTTATTTTGTCCTCCGCTCGGTTTGCACTATCTTTGCACCTAAAATGAATTTGTAAGATGGAAAGAATCAGAAATTTTTGCATCATCGCACATATCGATCATGGTAAATCCACCTTGGCAGACCGTTTGCTGGAATTTACCAAAACCATTCAAGTGACTCAAGGCCAAATGCTCGACAACATGGATTTGGAGCAAGAACGTGGCATTACCATCAAGAGCCACGCCATACAAATGGAGCATACCTACAAAGGAGAAAAATATATCTTAAACCTGATAGACACGCCGGGGCATGTCGATTTCTCGTACGAAGTATCTCGCTCCATAGCAGCCTGCGAAGGAGCGTTACTGATAGTGGACGCTTCGCAAGGCGTACAGGCGCAAACCATTTCAAACCTGTACATGGCTATCGAGCACGACTTGGAAATCATCCCCGTCATCAACAAATGCGACATGGCCAGTGCCATGCCTGATGAGGTGGAAGACGAAATCATAGACCTGCTCGGATGTAAACGCGAAGAGATAATCCGTGCTTCCGGAAAGACGGGTATGGGTGTTGAAGAGATACTGGATGCCGTAGTGGAGCGCATCCCACATCCCGTAGGCGATGAAGAAGCTCCCTTGCAGGCCCTGATATTCGACTCTGTATTCAACTCGTTTCGCGGCATCATAGCCTATTTCAAGATAACCAACGGTGTTTTACGAACAGGCGACAAAGTGAAATTCTTCAATACAGGCAAAGAGTACGATGCAGACGAAATCGGCGTGTTGAAAATGGACCTCATGCCTCGCAAAGAGTTGCGTACCGGAGATGTAGGATACATCATTTCCGGAATCAAGACCTCGAAAGAAGTAAAGGTGGGCGATACCATTACCCACATTCAGCGTCCTTGTGAAAAAGCTATCTCCGGATTTGAAGAAGTGAAACCTATGGTTTTTGCCGGAGTATATCCCATTGAAGCCGAAGACTACGAAAATTTGCGTAGTTCGCTTGAAAAATTACAATTGAATGATGCATCTCTGACTTTCCAACCGGAATCGTCCGTAGCTTTAGGATTCGGATTCCGCTGTGGCTTTCTTGGTTTACTGCACATGGAAATTATCCAAGAGCGTCTCGACCGCGAATTCGACATGAGCGTCATCACGACCGTACCGAACGTATCCTATATGATATACGACAAGCAAGGAGGATGCAAAGAGGTACACAATCCCAGCGGAATGCCCGACATAACCCTGATAGACCACATCGAAGAGCCCTACATCAAGGCTTCAGTCATTACAACGACCGACTATATCGGCCCCATAATGACCCTTTGTCTCGGAAAGCGGGGAGAGTTGTTGAAACAAGAATACATTCATGGCAACCGGGTGGAGCTGCACTATCGGATGCCACTTGGAGAAATTGTAATAGACTTCTACGACAAACTGAAGAGCATCTCGAAAGGATATGCTTCGTTTGATTATCATTCCGATGGATTTCGTCCTTCGAAACTCATCAAATTGGACATCTTGCTCAACGGAGAACCGGTTGATGCACTCTCTACGCTGACGCACATTGACAATGCTTATGAATTAGGCCGCCGCATGTGTGAGAAATTGAAAGAACTGATTCCACGTCAGCAATTCGAAATCGCCATACAAGCAGCCATAGGAGCAAAAATCATAGCTCGCGAAACCATCAAAGCCGTAAGAAAAGACGTGACGGCCAAGTGTTATGGAGGAGACGTAAGCCGCAAAAGAAAATTGCTGGAAAAGCAAAAACGGGGAAAGAAACGCATGAAACAAATCGGCAACGTGGAAGTGCCGCAAAAAGCGTTCCTTGCCGTATTGAAATTGGATTAAAACCATTCTCGGCCCCATATTTCTCCGACAGACAGACATCCTCTCTTTGAACTTTCTCACTCAAAGTTGAGATAGGAGAGAGGGGCCGAGATTTCCCAATTTAGCAAACAATGCATCCGACATAAATTTAGTACAATATGAATCAAACCATTGAAATAGCCAGTAGCTTTTCAAATAACTACTATCCCTTAACACAAGAAGGAATAGGCAAACTGGTTGGAATCATGGAGTCACAAAAATTAGCTAAGGGAGAAGTTTTTGTGAAAGAAGGCGAAATAGCTCATTACCTCTATTATATAGAAAAAGGTATGGTGCGCCAGTTTTATTTCAAGAACAAACGCGACCTCACAGAGCATATTTCGTACGAAGGAAACGTGGTTATCTGTCTGGAAAGCTATTTGAAACAAGAACCCACACGACTGATGGCTGAAACTCTTGAACCAACCATCATTTGGAAAATCGCATGGGAGGATATCAATCGATTGGCTGAAGAATCAAAGGAAATCGGACTATTTTATCGTAAAATATTCGAAGAGTCGTTGCTCGTATCGCAAATGAAAGCAGACAACATGCGTTTCGAAACAGCTCAAGATCGCTACAAAAAATTCATGGAACTTCATCCGGAAATTATCAAACGCGCTCCGTTGGTCTACATTGCTTCGTATCTGCAAATGACTCCGGAAACTCTAAGCCGGGTTAGAGCCTCCATCCTTTGAAAAAGCTTGTAGTAAAGTAACAAAAACATAAAAAAGTCCGTTCATCCTTTTCTCTGAGATTTCAGAATCCGGATGAACGGACTATCTTTTTCTATCTTCTTTCCCTATGAAAAGACTTAATCAGCCGCATTCAAATAGAGGAAGCGCTTGATGCTCTTCTTGGGAGTCTTCTCGAACTCCTCTTTCATAATCACAAATCGGCTTACTTGTGAATAAGGCGGCATCATGGTGTTCAACTCTTGAATGTTTGCCTGCATGATTTCGTTCAAATGCTCTTCCGAAACCTCGGCAGCCTCGTCATAATCGGGGTGGATGAGCGCAACCAGCTTTTCATCCTTCTGAATAACAACCGATTCCGATACGTAGGTCAAATTGTTGAGCTTATCTTCTATCTCTTCCGGATAGATGTTTTGTCCCGAAGCGCTGAGCAACATGTTTTTACTACGTCCCTTAATAGTCACGTTGCCCTCAGCATCTATCACACCCAAGTCTCCGGTATGCAACCATCCGTCTGCATCGATGGCTTCGCGCGTAGCTTCTTCATTTTTGTAGTATCCCAACATTACGTTTTCGCCTCGACAAACTATTTCTCCTACAATATTTTGCGGATCCGGACTCAATATTTTTACTTCCATTCGCGGAGCTGCTTTTCCGCAAGAACCTGTCTTAAAGCGTTTCCAATCTTCATAACTGATAATAGGAGCACATTCTGTCATTCCATAACCGACAGTATAAGGGAAATCAATCATCCGCAAGAAGTTTTCAATGTCGCGATTAAATGCTGCTCCTCCAATAATAATTTCATAGAAACGTCCTCCGAAAGCATTGATTACCTTTTCACGTACCGAAGCTTTGATCTTGTCGTTTATAATGGGAACTTTCAGCAAAATCTTCATGGTCGGCGTCTGCAACTTGGGCAAAACTGCTTTCTTGATGATTTTTTCAATAATCAATGGTACGGCAATCACTACGTGCGGCTTCACATCGGCAAAAGCCTGGAATATAATCTTCGGACTCGGCACACGAGTCAAGAAGAAGATATGGCAACCGGTACAAAACTCGTAGATAAATTCAAATGCCAAGCCGTACATGTGTGCCATCGGAAGCATAGAGACGATATGGCTTCCTTGTTTTAAATTCAGAACCTCATATGCAAATAATAAGTTAGAGCGCATCGCACGGAAAGGCACCATAACACCTTTAGAGTTTCCTGTACTACCCGAAGTGTAGTTTATCAAAGCCAATTGGTCGGGCGATGTTTCCGGTTCATAGTGAATATGTTCTATACGGAAGTTCTTCGGATATTTATGGCCAAACATTTCATTTAAATGTTCGCGCGCGTAAGTCAGTTTCTCAGAGCGAGAGACCAAGAGCGAGAAATCGTTAACCAAGATAATACCCTGTAAAGCAGGCATTGCTTCGGGATCAAGAGTAGGCCATACGGCATCGCCGACAAACATAAACTTGGCATCTGAATGATTGACAATGTTGTGTACTGTCTCCGGCTTGAATTCGTGTAAGATGGGAACGGCAACTGCACCATAAGTAACCGTTGCCAAGAAAGCAACTCCCCAATGTGAAGAATTTCGGCCACAAATGGCAATTTTGTCTCCTTTCTGAACGCCACCTTCTTCCATAAGAATATGCATTTTCTCAATCTTACGCGCTACATCCTTGTATTGCAAGGTTGTGCCGTTGTAATCTGTTAAAGCATCCAAATCCCAATGCTGTTTCAGACTCTTCTCAATATAAGCTATAAAACTTGTTTCCATATTTTCTTGTTGCACATTTTTGCTTTGTTTGTGCAAAGATAGGTTATTTAGGTAGGATGCCAAATAAAAAGAAGACAAATTCGCATTTTTAATACGAAATTTGTCTTCTTTCGGCCCTAAAAACGTTTTTTTAGTAATTTCTAACCCCAAAAATCATACTTCCTACTCGAACTAGGGTCGCCCCCTCTTCAACAGCCCAAGGATAATCGTGACTCATACCCATCGATAATTCCTTGAAATCTTCGTCAGTTGAAAAATGCTTTTGCTGTATTTCACAAAAGAAGTCGTGAAGAGTTTTAAATTCATCTCTCACCAAATTTTCATAGTCCGTATTAGAAGCCATACCCATGATTCCGCAAATTTTTACGTGGGTAAACTTTTTCCACTCCTCTTCAGCTAACATTTGGCGACATTCGTTTAACGAGAATCCAAACTTCGTCTCCTCGCGAGCTACATGCATTTGCAACAGACAGGAGATTACACGATCGTTCTTTTCGCCTTGTCTATTAATTTCAGATAACAGTTTAAACGAATCCACTCCATGTATCAACGTTACGTATGGAACAATGTATTTCACCTTATTCGTTTGCAAATGCCCGATAAAGTGCCATTCGATATCTTTAGGCAAAGCTTCATATTTTTGAGTCATTTCCTGAACTTTACTCTCTCCGAATATGCGTTGTCCGCTCTCATAAGCCTCGCGAAGCGATTCTATCGGATGGAATTTAGATACAGCCACCAAACGAACTCCGTTTGGTAAAGAAGATAGAACACGTTGTAAGTTCTGATGAATGGTAGAATTCACGCTTTTTGTATTTTAGTCATACTTCTTTTAATCAATTGCAATCACTCAGTCTGTCCGGCTTCCGGAAATTCAGGCTTCACGTCCGGCTCTACAGCATAGGGATATACATCCATAATGGCTGTTTCTGTAACAGATGCTATTGCATAGTCTGCCATTGTTCCTTTCATTCCTTCATCAAGCTTCTTGACCGCATCGCGCAAATCTGCAGCCTGAACAAGAACCTGAGCACCTGTCTTTTTCTCATTACCACTT
>JAFUNW010000295.1 GCA_017472905.1 Bacteroidaceae bacterium | reverse complement strand
TACTTCAGAACATACGTCTCGAAGTTCGTCCGTTTGGCTTGTTCAGTGCCCCGAAGTGGTATTTCGATGGAATCAATCTGTTGCAAGGGCTGGCAAAAACAGCCGTTGAGCGAGAATTTGTTTTGGCAAAGTTAGGCTTGTTGGAACATGCCCGAAAGAAAACCACTCAAAAGGTAAACCTCTTTGAAAAGGTACAGATTCCGGGATTTCAAGAAGCCGTTCGTAAAATCAAGCGATTTATGGAAGATGAAGAGAACCTCTCAAAATCTTCTCAGAAAATCTTGAAATCGCTTCAAGAGAAGAGAAAGGAGGCTGAAGGATGATTCAAAAGATGAAGAAACTCATGTTTCTTGTTTCGAGCAAGGAATATGAACAATTTTTAGCCGATATACGTAAAATCGGAGTGGTTCATGTCGAAGAGCTTCAGAGCGGTTCCTCCAGTCCGGAACTTCAAGAAGCCTTGGCTTTGGCCGACCGCTACAAACACGCTTTGGCCTCTTTGGACTATGTGGAGGAGAATTGCGTATTCACTGAGTCATACACGATGAATCCGGCGGACGCATCCCAAGGTACTGCCTTGGTCGAAGAGATAGAGGCGAAGCTGGCCGAAGAAGTGGCTCTGAAACATAAATTGGACACTGTAGAAAAAGAAATCGAACAGTTCCTTCCTTGGGGCGAGTTCGACTGGGCAGCCATCCAACGTTTGGAGGAAGTCGGCTATCAGGTGAATTTCTACTCCTGCCCGTCAAAAATGTTTAATGAAAGTTGGACCGATGAATATTTTGCCGTTCAAGTCTCGGAATTGGACGGTCGGACCTATTTCATGACCTTCTCTACGGAACGTCCGGAGATAACGGTAGAGCACTTGACGCTGCCGGAACGGTCGCTGACCTATTATGAAAATGAAAAGCGGGCTTTGAAAGAGGAATTGCGCAACATTCATCTTCATCTGTATCGCTTGAATAACGAAAAGCGCGATTCATTGTTGGCCGGACAGATAGAGAACGAAAATGCCATCTCCTTGTCGAAGGTTCGCTTGAATACAGAATCGGTTGCAGGCGATGCGGTGAAGCTCATTGTGGGCTGGACCTTGGCCGAGAAAGCCGAAGAGATAGTCTCTTACATGGAGCAAAATCGTATTTTCTACGAGATTAGCGACCCGCAGGTGGACGACAATGTGCCGGTACAAATCAAGAACGACTCCTACAGCTCGTTGTTCGAACCGATATTGCGCATGTATTCCTTGCCTAAGTATCAGGATTTGGACCCCACTCCTTTCTTCGCTCCGTTTTTCATGCTCTTCTTCGGATTGTGCATGGGCGATGCCGGATACGGACTCATCATTTTTACGGTGAGCTTGATTCTTCGCAAGAAACTGAGTCCGGAGATGAAGGGATACGGAACGCTGGGTATCTTCCTCGGAGCCATGACGATGGTTTGCGGAATGATGACCGGTTCGTGTCTCGGAATAGATTTGAATACGGTCGATTGGGCATTCCTTGCGCCCATTAAGCCCTACTTTATCAGCGATGCAAACTTTACGCTGTTCGGCTATTCACCGATGATGGTCATTTCGGTGATTCTGGGTCTGATACAGGTTTTGTTGGGTATGGTGCTTGCCGGAGTGAAAGCGGCCAAGTTATATGGTTGGAAGTACGGAGTTGGAAAAATTTCCTGGGTATTGCTGCTACTTTCGGCAATCGCTTGTTTCGGTCTGCCGTTCTGTGGCGTAACAATCCCCACAGCAATCAACTATCTGCTCTATGGCTTAATGGGAATAGCAGTGTTGGGAATCTTCTTTTTCAACTCTCCGGACAAGAATATCCTGCTCAATTTCGGCTCCGGCGTATGGGATACCTACGGTATGGCGACAGGATTGTTGGGCGATTTGCTTAGCTACATCCGTCTGTTCGCACTCGGTTTGACAGGTGGAGTGTTGGGTGGAGTGTTTAATGCTTTGGCGTTTGATTTGACGGCCGATATGTCATGGGTCATTCGTTGGTTGCCTATGCTGATCATCCTGTTGTTGGGACATGGTATTAACTTCGCGCTTTGTATGATTTCGTCTTTCGTACATCCGATGCGTCTGACCTTCGTAGAGTTCTTCAAAAATGCCGATTTCGAGGGTGGAGGTCGTGAATACAGTCCCTTTAAGATGAAAGTGTTCAATAAAAAATAAAAAAAGAATAAAGTAAATAATAAAAAACAATTTAAAAACATCAATTTATGGAAATCGTATTAGCTTATTTAGGTTTGGCTCTGACAGTAGCCCTTTCCGGAATCGGTTCATCTTACGGAGTAACTATTTGTGGAAATGCCGCCATCGGTGCCTTCAAGAAGAATCCGAGTGCCAGCGGTTCGTATATCGCCTTGGCTGCTTTGCCCTCTTCACAGGGATTGTATGGCTTTGTGGGCTTCTTCATGCTCAACAGCCATATCTACAGTGGCATTGACATGCTTTCTGCTTCGGCTATTTTCGGTGCAGGTTTGGCACTTGGTTTGGTAGCTTTGTTCTCAGCTATCCGTCAGGCAAAAGTTTGTGCAAACGGTATTTCAGCCATCGGAGCCGGTCACAACGCTTTCGGTACAACAATGGTGATGGCCGTATTCCCCGAGTTGTATGCAATTTTGGGACTTTTGGTTCTCATTTTGATTGCCGGAACACTTCCTGCTGCTCCCGTAGTATAAGGTTGCTTGGTTTACGGTCTTTTGTCCGCTCCTTTTGAGAGTCAGAAACAGACCGAATAAAAAGAGGAAACTGTCATTCTCATATTTTTTTGAAATGTGGGCATGGCAGTTTCCTCTTTTTTTAATGTTTTTTCGGCCTAAATTCATAAAAAATAGAAAGTTGATGATTTTTCTGCCAAATATTATGTACCTTTGCAGCCGTTTACAAATTAAGAGAAAGAAGTATAATGGTGAATAAAGTGCAAACCCCTGACTATATTTTCGAGTCAAGTTGGGAAGTCTGCAATAAAGTGGGTGGTATTTACACCGTTTTGTCTACAAGAGCGAAGACATTGCAAGAGGAGTTTGAGGATAGAATATTATTTGTAGGGCCGGATTTTTGGCAGAATAAGGAGAATCCTCTGTTTATAGAAGAAGAAAAACTTTTTCATGATTGGAAAAAACACGCTTTGTCCGTTGACGGATTACGAGTACGTACCGGTCGATGGAATATTCCCGGACAGCCTTTAGTCATATTAGTGGATTTCCAACCATTTTTCGAAGTTAAAAATGAAATTTATACAAGGATGTGGAACGATTTTCAAATCGATTCCCTTCATGCTTACGGCGATTATGATGAAGCATCCATGTTCTCTTTTGCCTCAGCCAGGGTAGTAGAGAGTTTTTATAAGTACAGTCTTACCGAAAATGCCCGGGTGATTTATCAGGCACACGAATGGATGACCGGATTGGGCGCTTTGTATTTACAGAAAGCCGTACCCGAAATTGCTACGATATTTACTACTCACGCTACTTCCATAGGTCGTTCCATTGCCGGTAACAACAAACCTTTGTATGATTACCTTTTTGCTTACAACGGCGACCAGATGGCCGGTGAGTTGAACATTCAGTCTAAACATTCGGTGGAGAAACAGACCGCTCATCATGTCGATTGTTTTACTACGGTGAGCGACATTACCGCTCGCGAGTGTGCCGAATTGCTTGATAAGCCTGTTGATGTCGTATTGATGAACGGCTTTGAGGACGATTTCGTTCCTAAAGGCTCTTCCTATACAGCCAAGCGCAAAAAAGCACGTGCAGCCATGTTGAATGTGGCAAACAAACTTCTGGGTACGAACTTGGGAGATGACACTTTAATAGTCGGAACCAGCGGACGCTATGAGTTCAAGAACAAGGGTATTGACGAATATTTGGAAGCTTTGAACCGTCTGAATCGCGATAAGAACTTGAAGAAAAATGTCTTGGCATTCATCAATGTACCCGGTTGGGTAGGGGATGCTCGTGAAGACCTTTTGGAGCGCCTTCAGAGCAAGGAACAGTTCGATACCCCGTTGCCTTGCCCAATGATTACCCATTGGTTGCACAACATGAGTCACGACCAAGTGCTGGATATGCTCAAGTATATGGGAATGTCGAACCAAGAGAACGATCGTGTGAAAGTAGTCTTTGTTCCCTGCTACCTCAATGGCGATGACGGCATTCTGAATCTTCATTATTACGACCTTGTGTTAGGTTACGACCTCAGCGTTTACGCTTCATACTACGAGCCTTGGGGATATACTCCGCTTGAAAGCGTGGCTTTCAAGGTGCCGGCCGTTACGACCGACCTTGCCGGATTCGGTATGTGGGTCAACTCCTTGAAAGGAGGGAAGTACAGCGAGTTGGAAGACGGTGTGAAAGTGATTCATCGCTCGGATTATAACTATTCCGAGGTAGCCGATGTCATCCGCGAAACCATTGTAGAATTTGCATCGAAGACCGAAACCGAGGTGAAGAAGATACGCAAACATGCTGCCGCCATTGCGGAAAAAGCATTGTGGAAGCATTTCATACAATATTACTACAAGGCATACGATGTGGCATTGCGCAACGCCGAGAAAAGAGTGCGCAGCAAAAAATAATTTAAGTTAGAGAAAAACCAATCAATCTATTAATAAGAAAATTTGAGAGATTATGAAAATCAAAGCAAGTAACGCGAATACTCCGAATTGGAAGGAGATTACCGTTAAGGCAAGCATTCCTGCCGAATTGAAGAAGTTGGAAGAGATGGCTCGCAACATGTGGTGGGCCTGGAACCACGAAGCAACCGATCTTTTTGGTGAGTTGGATGTTGATTTGTGGAAAGAAGTTGGTCAAAACCCCGTACTCTTGCTCGAACGCATGAGCTATGAAAAGCTCGAAGAGTTGGCCAACAACAAAAACATCATCAAGAAAATGAATGAGGTTTATACCAAATTCCGTGCTTACATGGATGTTCAGCCCGATGCAAAGCGTCCGTCTGTAGCTTATTTCTGTATGGAATATGGTTTGAGCCACGTATTGAAGATTTATTCCGGCGGTCTTGGAATTCTTGCCGGTGACTATTTGAAAGAGGCTTCAGACAGCAACGTAGACATGTGCGCAGTCGGTTTCTTATACCGCTACGGATATTTCAAGCAATCTTTGTCTATGGACGGACAACAGATTGCCAACTACGAAGCACAGAACTTCGGAAGCCTTCCTATTGAGAGAACATTGGATGCCAACGGAAATCCCGTCATTGTGGAAGTTCCTTATATGAACTATAAGGTACACGCATACGTTTGGACTGTGAATGTAGGTCGCATCAAGCTCTATTTGCTGGATACAGACAACGAACTCAACAGCGAGTTCGACCGTTCCATTACTCACGCCCTCTACGGTGGTGATTGGGAAAACCGCTTGAAGCAAGAGATTCTTCTCGGAATCGGTGGTATCCTTACTTTGCAGAAGTTGGGAATCAAGAAAGACATCTATCACTGCAACGAAGGACATGCTGCCCTTTGCAACGTACAACGTTTGTGCGACTACGTGAAGGAAGGTCTTAGCTTCAACCAAGCTATGGAGTTGGTTCGCGCATCTTCGCTCTACACCGTACACACTCCCGTACCGGCCGGTCACGACTACTTCGATGAAAGTCTCTTTGGCAAGTACATGAGCGGTTATCCCCAAATGATGGGCATCTCTTGGGATGAGTTCATGGATATGGGCCGCATCAATCCGGGCGATAAAGGCGAGCGTTTCTGTATGTCAACCTTTGCTTGCAACACTTGCCAAGAGGTAAATGGTGTGAGCTGGCTTCACGGAGAGGTTTCCAAGAGCATGTTTGCCGGAATCTGGAAGGGATATTTCCCCGAAGAGAGCCACGTAGGATATGTTACCAACGGTGTACACTTCCCCACATGGAGCGCAACCGAGTGGAAAGACCTTTATAACAAACATTTCGACAAGGCTTTCATGGGTGATCAAAGCAACCAAAAGATTTGGGAGAAGATTTATGAAGTGAGTGACGAAGAAATCTGGAAGACCCGCATGGCGTTGAAGAACAAACTCATCGACTACATCCGTAAGAGCTTCCGCGAAGATTGGTTGAAGAACCAGGGAGATCCGAGCCGCATCGTTTCGTTGATGGAGAAAATCAACCCCAACGCACTGTTGATTGGTTTCGCTCGCCGTTTTGCTACTTACAAGCGTGCACACCTCCTTTTCACCGACCTCGATCGTTTGGCTAAAATTGTAAACAACCCTAACTATCCTGTACAATTCCTCTTTGCCGGTAAAGCTCACCCGCACGATGGTGGAGGTCAGGGATTGATTAAGAAGATTTACGAAATTTCTCGTCGTCCCGAGTTCCTTGGAAAGATTATTTTCTTGGAGAACTACGACATGAAGTTGGCTCGCCGCCTTGTTTCAGGTGTGGATATTTGGATGAACACCCCGACCCGTCCGTTGGAGGCATCCGGTACATCCGGCGAAAAGGCTTTGATGAACGGTGTTGTCAACCTCTCTGTACTTGACGGATGGTGGCTCGAAGGATACCGCGAGGGTGCCGGATGGGCTTTGACCGAGAAACGCACTTATCAAAACCAGGAGCACCAAGACCAATTGGACGCTGCCACTATCTACAGTTTGTTGGAAAACGAAATCCTTCCGCTCTACTACGCCCGCAACTCAAAGGGATACAGCGAAGGCTGGATTCGCACCATCAAGAACTCTATCTCGCAAGTGGCTCCTCACTACACCATGAAGCGTCAGCTTGATGACTACTATAGCAAGTTCTATTGCAAAGAGGCTGCTCGTTTCAAAGAATTGTCTGCCGATGACAACGCTTTGGCTAAGCAGATTGCTGCATGGAAAGAGCAGGTCGCAGAGGTTTGGGACAGCATCGAAGTGGTTTCTTCAACCAAAGACGAAGCTCTCGTAGCCGGCTCCATCGAAACCGGTAAGGAATACACCAT
>JAFUNW010000294.1 GCA_017472905.1 Bacteroidaceae bacterium | reverse complement strand
GCTTGCATAAAGAAAGACGCTGGTATGGAGAAGATGCTTGCGTGAAAAGAAAGACGCTTGCATGATAGTTCAGAGTAACTTCAAACTCTCCCTCTGTTTATAGAGTGAGTACCACAAAGGGGGGAGGGAGTTAGAAAGATAAAACAAGCAAAAAGATGCTTCGGCTGCGCTCAGCATGACAAAGCGGAAAGGAGATAAAGGGAGAAAAAGGCCAAATGATAGGCGATACTATCGGCTCTAACTCCTAGCAAAATAAAAATTAAATAAAACCATTCAACCAAACTACAACGAACGTTGTTCTTCATAAATAAAATATAGAGGTATGCAAGAATTCATTGTTGCCATCGTTGTTCTACTCTCACTGATTTGGATTGTCAAAGCCATTTCACGCTCCATCAAAGCCATCCTTGGCAAAAGGTCCTCATGCTGCGGATGCTCTTCTTGCTTAATGGCACAGCAATGCGAGAAAGAGAGAATCGACAACCATTTTACTATAAAAAAGCGAAGATTTAAGAAAAAAAGTAGCACAAACTATTGCCAACTCAAAAAAAAGTAGTACCTTTGCACTCGCAAATGGGAAATACCATTCAAAGGGTACCCTGGCCGAGTGGCTAGGCAACGGTCTGCAAAACCGTCTACAGCAGTTCGAATCTGCTGGGTACCTCTCAAGAGGATGAAGAAATTCATCCTCTTTTTTTAACTTAAATCCATCCCCTCACCACTTGGTTATTCAGGAAAATTACTGTACATTTGCCGACAAATCAAAAACAAAAGGATTATGCCATTAGACTACCTAACCGACAGATATGTCAATTTTTACACCGACTTTGCTTTCAAAAAGCTTTTTGGTACCGAAGTAAACAAAAAACTATTGATTAGTTTCCTAAATTCGTTGCTCTACGGCCAAGAGGTTATCAAAGACCTTACCTACCTTAACAACGAGCACATGGGTACAACGGAATTCGACCGAAAAGCTGTCTTCGATGTTTATTGCGAAAACGAACAAGGTGAAAAGTTCTTGGTAGAAATGCAAAAAGCAGAACAACAGTTTTTCAAAGACCGAAGTGTATTCTATTCCACCTTCCCCATCCGCGAACAAGCCAAACGAGGCAAGGAATGGAACTACAAATTGAAATCTGTATATACAATCGGTATTCTGAATTTCTGTTTTGATGAAGAAGATCCGGAATACTATCACCACGAAGTGAAGCTCATCGACACCAAAACAGGAAAGGTATTCTACGACAAGCTGACCTTTATCTACCTCGAAATGCCTAAGTTTACCAAAACGGAAAAAGAATTGGAAACGCTTTTCGATAAATGGCTTTATGCAATCAGGCATCTGTCCGACCTGATGAAACGCCCCAAGGCTTTACAAGAAAAAGTTTTCCAGCAATTTTTCAAAGAAGCGGAAATATCCAAACTAAACCGTCAGGAGCTGCTCAAATACGAAGACAGTCTCAAGGCTTATCGAGATTGGTATAGTGTCATGAGTACAGCAAAAAATAAAAGTCGCAAAGAAGGATTGGAGGAAGGATTGGAAGCCGGAAGAGCGGAAGGAAGAGCTTTGGGCTTGAAAGAAGGGCTAAAAGAAGGAAGAGCACAAGGATTAAAAGAAGGTAAAGCACAAGGACTCGAAGAAGGAAGAGCCGAAGGAAGAGCACAAGGACTCGAAGAAGGTAAAGCTCAAGGACTCGAAGAAGGTAAAGCACAAGGAAGAGCTCAAGGACTTGAAGAAGGTAAAGCCGAAGGAAGAGCTGAAACCACACGAGAGATTGTCTACAAAATGAAATCGGAAGGAATTGAAGAAGCTACAATCTCCAAAATCACCGGCTTCAACATTGAATACATTAAGAGCTTACTTGATTCCGATAAATAGAATTCCAACTCTTATCTCCGGAAAGAACATACGAAAGAAGAAAACCATGATTCCAGGATTTCATGGTTTTCTTCTTTTCTTTCTTTATACAAGAACCCCTATCTACTTGAAAAAAAGCTTGTAAAGAAAGAGGAAATCACCTGAAATCATTTATTTTTGTAAAGGATACAAACGATTTAAGAGCTATATTTCTTAAACACTGCTAATTACCCCCCCCGAATTGTTAATATTAGTAAAATAAGAAATCTATTTATTGCAAATACTAAACATTTTTCTAAAATTTGCTCAAGAAAATAAAAAAAACAAAGTTTGTAGGTATTGGTTCAAGTTAGAAAAAAGACTGTCGAATAACAGTCTATATGCTCGTCTCCGTACAATAAGGGATGAAATGAAAAACTTGAGAAAGAAAATGAATCTAGAAAAAAAGAGAGATGAAAACGCATAGATTAACCTTGATATTGTTTTTATTTGTCGCATACGTAGCGCATGCACAAGTAGCCGTAAAGACGAATGTCCCGATGGACATACTCCGCCTGCCCAACCTCGGTGTAGAGGTTGCATTGGGAAAAAAATACTCCATAGACCTCACCGGTTATTACAATCCCTGGAAATTTTCAGATAGCAAGCAACACAAACTCTTGTTGGTGCAACCCGAGTTGCGCTATTGGTTCTGTGATGTCTTCAACGGACATTTCATTGGTGCTCACCTCATGGCGGGAGCCTACAATACAATGGGATTCAAACCGCCCTTCGGATTGTGGGATGACATGGACACTTACCGATACAAAGGACGTTTCTACGGAGGCGGACTGGTGTATGGATACAGCTGGATCCTGGACAGACATTGGAATCTAGAAGCCACCATCGGTATCGGATACAACTACGTTACGTACGAAAAATACGAATGCAAAGAGTGTGCCCAGAAGATGGGAGACTCCGACAAAAACTATATCGGCCCTACCAAAGCGGCCGTCAACCTCATTTACGTGTTCTGATTCAATAAAGTTAGATTGCATATCGCATATATATAATAAGGTATAGACTCATGAAATCATTTATCATAACATTACTCGTTGCTATAACCTTCTGCCTGCCGAGCCTGTCTGCCGACAAGAAGAGCAACAACAAGGTATTGACCGACAGCACCGTTGCGGTCACCCGTCATCAACTCTACCAAACGGACGACAACAAAGTCTATCTCGACATGGAAATCCTGTTGAAAAAAGATTTCAAGGTTTCGTCCAACCGCATGACACACCTCGTGCCGATGTTTCAAGCTGCCGACAGCACACGCACACACGAGTATGCTCCCGTTGTTGTCTACGGACGCAAACGGGAAATCATACATCGCAGAAACAAGATTCTCCCCACCGATGCCTATCGCATCATGCGCCGGGAGAACGGAGAAGAACAACGCATCGAATACTCTGCACTCATCCCCTACGAAGAGTGGATGAAAGAGGGACGGATGAAACTCTGGGTAGACCTCTGCGGATGTGCCGACTGCCAACAAGAAGAGCTTTTCATACCCATCGGAAGACTCATCCCGCCGTTCAACCCGATTGAATACACCTCCTTTACCACACCGAAAACTACCGGACCGAAGATTTTTGCTCTCAACGGACAAGCTTACATCGACTTCCGACTTGACAGCATCAACCTCGACCCGATATACCGCAAGAATCCGGAGGAGCTGAAGCGCATCTACGAAAGCATCGAGTCGGTACGCGGAGGAGACAACAAAGGCATCACCCACATCGACAGCATCAACATCAAGGGATATGCCTCACCCGAAGGTAGATACACACACAACGAATACTTGGCAAAAAACCGTGCTCGCACATTGGCCAACTACGTCAAACACGAATATGCGCTCGAAGAAGTGCCGTTCAGCGTAACCTACGAACCGGAAGACTGGGAAGGACTGCGCAAACGCATCGCTGAAGGAGACTATGCCGATAAAGAACGCATCCTCGCCATCATCGATGACCCGACCATCCAAAGCCCGGATGCACGAAACAACAAGCTGAAAACACTCGCCATCTATAAAGAGCTGTTGAACAATGTCTATCTGGCATTGCGCCACTCCGACTACACCATCTTCTACACCGTACGAGGATTCAACGATGACGAAATTGTAGAGATATACCGTACACGCCCCTGGATGCTCGACCAAAACGAACTCTACCGCGTGTCTTTGACCATGCAACCGGGTACGGACGAATACAACGAGCTATTCATGCAGGCTGTACGCCGTTTCCCGAACGACAGCACTGCTAACCTGAATGCTGCGGCCATCGCCTTGCAGATAAAAGATCTCAAACGGGCTAAAGGCTATCTCGATAAGGCCGGACAATCACCCGAAGCCGATTGCAACCGGGCTGTATACCTCTATTTGAATGGAGAACAAGAACAAGCATACCGACTCTTCGACAAAGCGGCCAAAAACGGATGCCAACAGGCACAAACGGCCTTGCAAGAGTTGAACAGACGCAAAGAGTTGAAAAAATAAAACTGAGCTTTCCTGACTCCCCACCCTTGTCATCCTGAGCGGAGTCGAAGGATCTTTAAAAGGGAGATAAACGGAGATAGATGGAGATAAAGGGAGAAAAAGGCCAATAGTGTTGCTATTGTTACGGTCTCTTTATGACACTTCTGACGGTCTCTTGTCATCCTGAGCGGAGTTTACGGAGTCGAAGGATCTTTAAAAGGGAGATAAAAGGAGAAGAGAAAGTACCTTCATTCCAAACTCCTCCACCGCAAGCGGTCCCCCTCCTCTATAAACAGAGGAGGATATGAATAGTCTCGCTTGCATAAAGAAAGACGCTGGTATGGAGAAGATGCTTGCGTGAAAAGAAAGACGCTTGCATGATAGTTCAGAGTAACTTCAAACTCTCCCTCTGTTTATAGAGGGAGTACCCCAAAGGGGGGAGGGAGTTAGAACATCAAACAAGAAAGAAAACAAAAGACAGACATAAAAGAAATAAAGAAAAAACAATTAAAAAACAATTAATCAATTTATTAACTAAAAACATTTTGTTTTATGAAAACTAAAAGTTTATTTTTGGGCGCTTTGACATGCTTGGCATTTGCAGCATGTAGCGATGACGACAAGGTCGTTAACCCTAATGGTTCACAAGCTGAGAATGGTACAGCTGTTATTGCTGTGTCTTTCTCTATGCCTACTGGAAATGCTAATGCTACAAAAACATGGAGTAATGAAGACAACGAGGATAACTATGCTATAGGACAGGGCTATGAAACAAAAGTCAATACTGCTATGCTCTATTTTTACAAAGGAAATACTCTTTGGCAAGCTGTAGATGTTATAGATAACATTGAAAAATGGTCTGATGAAAATGTATCTAACACCATCCAATTAAACTCTAATGTCTTCATTACATTGGAAAATGTTTCAGAAAACAACTTTCCTGACAAAGTGGTTGCAGTATTGAATGGACCAAATAATTTAAGTACTTCGACATTCCCTGAATTGATTACAAATATAACTAAGACATTGAACACCACAAATATTACTAGCACTACTGAAGGTAATTTTGTTATGTCCAATGCGGTTTATAATGACGGAACAACGACCATGAACTATACCCCCGTGTCAAAAAATAATTTTGGTACAGGTTCAAACATTACAGAAGCACAAAATAATGCAATGACCAAGAAGCTAAATATTATTGTAGAACGTGTTCTAGCTCGCGTAAATGTAACCGGTATTAGTTCTACTGTTGCTAAGGAGAATACTGCAAATATACATGCTTTCGCGACGATTGAAGCAACAACTGGAAAAATTACCAGTACAAGTGAGAAAAAAGCAGTTTTAGCAACTTTGAACGGTTGGTGGTTAGACAATACAAACTCTCAATCTAATTTGGTTAAGACTCTTGAGCCTTCATATACATTCAATTATGATGGTTTTAATTTTACATGGAATAATTGGAATGATGAAACCAATCAACGTTCATATTGGGCTACAGCTGTAAACAGTACGGCAACAGATAATAGTAAATTCCAACATTATTACTATTCACAATACAACAACCAAGACAAGTATTGCTATGAAAACACCAACATGGACAATCCGACCCGCTTGGTTGTAGCTGCTACTCTAAAAATAGATGGAACTGCACAAGATTTGGTTCAACACAATACTTTGATGTGGACCTCTGCAGACTTCTTGAAGAATGTTGAGTATCAATTGAAGCAACAATACAAGGGAATCACTATTTCTTCAACTAATTTAAAACTTGTTTGGAATACCCAAGAGACAGCTACTAATGGAACTATCACAGAAAATAATCTAGAAACAAGATACGAAGATAGAAACGAGATTGCAGATAATGAAACTAGAGAGATTAAAGATTATGAAGCAATGGTTAAAGTAAATGTTGATGGTTCCACAATTACAGAATCAACCACATTCTCCTATACAGATGCAAACGATGTAACACAAAGTTTTACTATTGACCAACTTAACAATGCTATCGAAGACATTCTTCGTGGTCCTGTTAAATTCTGGAATGATGGTCAAACCTATTTCTTCACAGAAATC
>JAFUNW010000293.1 GCA_017472905.1 Bacteroidaceae bacterium | reverse complement strand
TGCCTGAAAAACTATGCCCTCAACTGGGAATTGCTCGTAAACGGAGTGGCTGAACAGAGCGGAACCATTGCCGACCTCAACGTGAAGCCGCAAGAGACCGTTAAGATGACCCTCCCCTATACTCTTGAAGGCATCTGCCCCAAAGCCGAAGTACACGTAAACGTATATTTCACCCTGAAAACACGCGATGGCATCTTGCCGGCCGGACAAAAAGCTGCCGGAAATCAGTTTGTAGTACGCGAAAACCTGAGCCGCAACCTGACACCCGCCGTATGCAAGTTTGCCGAAGAGATTGAAGTGAACGATGGAGAAAACCTCACCCTCGAAGGCGGAAACTTCACTGCCGTATTCAACAAAGAGAACGGATACCTCACCGAATGGACTGTGAACGGCGACCCCATGTTGGCAACCAAGAGCGAATTGCGCCCCAACTTCTGGCGTGCACCGACCGACAACGACTACGGAGCCGGCATACAAAACAAATTGCGCGTATGGAAAAACCCGACCATCAAGCTCACTTCGCTCACACACGAAACCGCTGACGGAACCGTAGTGGTAAAAGCCGCATACGACATGCCGGACGTGAAAGCCAAGCTTGCACTTACCTACACCGTAAGCAACACAGGCGCCATCATCGTCAACCAGAAAATGACAACCACCGAAGGCGAAAAAGTGGCTCCGCTCTTCCGATTCGGAATGACAATGGCCGTTCCCGCACGCTACAACCAAGTGAAATACTACGGACGCGGACCCGTTGAAAACTACAACGACCGCAAGAGCGCAGCTTTCGTAGGCGTTTACGAACAGAGCGTAGACGAACAGTTTCATGGATACCAACGTCCGCAAGAGACCGGTAACAAGACCGAACTTCGCTACTTCCAACTCGCTGACAACCGCCACAACACACTGCGCATCGAGGCTGAGGAGCTATTCTCGGCTTCGGCTCTCCCCTACGCCATGCAGATGATGGACGATGGCGAACACAAACGACAGAACCACCCCGAATTCCTGCGCCGAAGCGGACGTACCTACCTCCACATCGATGCCGAACAAATGGGTATGGGCTGCGTAAACAGCTGGGGAGCATGGCCGCGCAAGGAATATCAGGTTCCCTATGCAGACTATGACTTCACTTTCGTCTTGAAACCGATGAAGTAAATTTTAGGAGATATTCTTTTAAGGAGTTAAAGGAGTTAGCGGCTCTTTGAGCCTAGGAGTTAAAGGAGTTAAAGCCAAATGTTTTGCTTTCATATATGCTAGACTATTGGCTTTAACTCCTAACGAGCGAAGCGAGTGATAACTCCTAGTGAGCAAAGCGAACGATAACTCCTTTAACTCCTTAAAAGAATATCCCCTCCCCCCCAACCATTATAAACCCTCAACACACACAAATGCTATGGAACAGAAACGATTCTCACGTCATACAGTCCATTTTCTTCGTCAGATAAAAAAGAAAATGATTCAAGCCAACAAAAACTACCGCACCATTACGAAAGACGACTACCAGGAGGTGAAAACTCTCTGCTCCATCTGCAAATTCGAACGCGGACTCTGCTACAAGAAAAAGCGCAACCACGTAGTCAAGAGAGCACGCTCCAACCACATGCTCAGCATCAACCTGACGGCATTTCTCAGCGAAATCAAGAACGACCACAACTTCAAGCCCTCGCAAGAACTGAAAGTACAATACGAAACCTGGAACAAAAACGAAGGAGACCACAAGCTGCAAATCTCCACTCCCGAAGAAGAAAAAGCCTTTCGATACGCACGCAACATCATGCAGATAGCAAACGAATGGCTCAAGGTGGTTACGGACGATACGGCCCTGCTGTTCTATCTGGAGACACCTCTTTCGGAAAACACCTACAACATCCTGAAGAAAGAGCCGCTAAAATACCGCGAATTGATAGAAGAACTCGAACTGGTAGAGGAGGAACTCATCACCCGAACGAGCGACTTGAAGAAACGACTGACGGAAAAGCTCAAACAGGACGAAGAACTCATCACCTGTTGGTGGGCTGTCGACTTGAGCGATTTCAAAACCTTTATCCGCGAATTAAAGAGCGAAAACCTCTTGCTCATGAAAGGGAAATCCCTGCAATTCCCTTACCGACTCAACACCAAGAAACGGGGAAACATCACTCGCTTCTACGAAATTGTGCTCCACT